>JBFMDG010000019.1:0-26886 GCA_040754135.1 Verrucomicrobiota bacterium | reverse complement strand
AAGGAAGGCTCGGCCCACGATGTTTACAGCAACTATGACCGCGTTAGTTGGAGCGATGCCACCGCCGCCCGCTCCTGGGACCAGGTCCAGGTCGATTATCACTGGCAATTCCAGGGGCACATCCAGGACTTTGGTTCATGGACAGAAGTGGCGGGCGATAACAACGATTACTGGACTCAGAACCTGCGTTGGGTGATCGAAGGCAATTCGAATCAGGCCACCAAACCCGGCGATTACACCCGCCAGCAAAGCCAGACCCGTCCGTTCGGCAGCCCGAGCTACAAGCAAGTCGATGATTTCGAAGATCGCATCCACCAATCCTTCGACATCACTTATAACTGGCACACCATTTGGGATCCGCGGCAGCACTTCAATTATCAGGCGGTCAGCAACGCCTCGCTCATTTACGAAGCGCGGCCCGTCTTCGAACAGGTCACCGAAACCCTCGAACGGACCGAGTACGTCGAGAAAACCAATTGGATCACCGAAACGGTTTATCAATCGCGCGTCGTCACCGATTACGTGCGCGTGCCCGAAGATCAACGCAATGTGAACTTCGCCGCATTTACCGGCGAATCGATCAAAGCCACCGCGGGCAACATCGTCATCAATGCCGGCAAAGTGGTGAAGATCAGCGGCATCATCAACGCCTCGGGCAACCAGGCCTCCGTCATTATTAATTCCGGCCAGGAAACGAATATCGGCGGCAGTTTGCCGAGCGGTTCCTCCTCGTCCAACACCCTCGCCGCCATCGCCGTCATCAAAGCTCCGAATACCATCAATCTTTCTTCCACAGGCAAAGTGATCGTCGAGGAACCCGCGCTCCTCGGCCAGTTCATCCGCGAAATCAATCTCGGCACGACGCTCAACTCGACCGGCGTGCTCAGCCAAAACCTCACGCTCCGCATCGCCACGGCCACGATGAACGAAACGGCCATGACGCTGCTCGCCAGTGCCACCACCAGCAACGACAGCACCGACGATCTCATCGTCCAGATTCGCGCGCTGCTCAACAGCAACGGCCTCTCGAATGTCGATGTCCAATCGATGACCAATGGCCTCCGGTTCACCGGCGGTTACTTCACTTTGTCCGCGACCCTCGGCGCCGCGACACCTGTTTCGGTCAATACCACCGCCAGCACCGCGCAGGTGGAATTGACCGCTTCTGGCGATGTCACGGTGGACGGCACGGTGGCTTCGACCAATACGGTCCTGGTGCGCTCGGGCGATCACACCCGTCTCGAAGGCGAAATCGTCACCAACGCGAGCTTGACCGTAACCAGCGGCTACACCGGTACCGGATATCCCGGCGATCAACAGGGCTCGATCTTCGGAACGGTTGAAGGTTTCCTCAAAACGCTCTCGAACACTGGCCTTATTAAGCTGACCGCCGGCGTCTTGGGCGGGAACATCGAACTGGCGGATACCGAACTCAACGCCGGCCCCGGCAATGTTGAGCTCACCGCTAACAACGGATTCATCACGCATGCGCGCGCATTGATCAGCGCCGCAGGACTGACCGCAACGGCCAAGACCGGCATCACCGCCAATACCAGCCTCCAAACGATCATTGCCTCAACCACCGGCACCGGCGCAATTAACATTACCGAACGCGACGACATCACGCTCACCAGTCTCTCCGCCAATGATGGCAGCATCACCGTGCAGGCGTTCGGCGACATCGATGCCATCAGCGTCAAGACGCTCGGTGCCTCCGAGGCGAATGACATCACGCTGCTCACGATCGATCCCGCCAGCGGCGATAGCGACACGGCTGATCTGACTTTGCGCACGGTCCAGACGGGAACGCTCGGCGATATCACGCTAAATGTGCAAGGCGTGTTGAAGCATGCGCCGCCCTCCGGCAGCGGCACTACTGTCCGAATCGTCGCGGATAATCTGAACGCGACCTTCCTTCGGTCCGATACGACTCAAGGCACACTCCGCACCACCATTGCCAGTTTGGATTTGGTGACCACCGCCAAAGGCAGTGTCGTAGTCGATGAAACGGACGCCATCATCCTGAACAACGTGCGCGTTCTCGATGGTTCTTTCACACTCACCGCCGGAGCGCAGATCACCGCGGCGCTCGTCGAGATTCTCACCAATTACCGCGTTGGCGCGGACATCAACACGATCAATCTTTCCAATACCACGGGCGACATTCGGCTCGGGTATTTGCGCTCCGGCATTTACGCCAGCACCGTGGCGGAAGCGGATGCGCTGCGGTTGGATGCGCTCAATGCCGCGCTCCGCCGTCTTTCCGTGACCTCGCTGCCTGCGTGGATGGTAACGGCCGGCGCGTTCCGCGAACTCACGCTTGCGGAAGCGAAGTCGCTCACCGACGCGGCGCACGTGGCTGACTTCAACTCGTTGAAGACCGCGTTGAAGGCGCGGATCAAAGCGGATGACGGCATACCGGACACTGACGCCTTTGCCGATGGCGAAGCTGAAGCGCAAGCCGACCGCATCCTGCGGTTAACCACCACGTTCAGTTCACTCGGACGCGTGCAGCTCACGGCGACCGCCGGAGCGATTCGCGATGCGGCGACGGATGACTTGGTCGATCTGATTGCGGGCGACGCGCTCCTCAACGCGCGCGACGGCATCTTTGGGGTTGAAACCGCCTTGGATGTTTTGCTCGAAGCGAAGGTCAGCGGCACGGGCGCGATTGAATTGCACGATTACGATGGTCTGGTTGCCGAGAACACGCTGCTCAAGGTGAAGACCGTGCAGACGGTGAATGGCTCGATCACCTTGATCTCCGAAGGCGACATGACGGTCGGGTACATGGACAACACCACCGATGTCGATGGACTCGTCGAAGCGAACAAGACCAGCGCCGCGGCGGCCGATGCCACATTGAAGTCGGTCAGCGGGCATCTCATCATCAATTCCGATGCGCAGGGCGATCTAGTGGTGAGCGCCGACAGCAGCCTTTATCTCGAAGCCGGCAAAGATGTCGTATTGGTCGGCGACGTCAGCGCGCCCGTGTTACTCTCGATGAAGGCGGGCGGTGTTCTCGACACGCCGGGCAATACGCTCACGTTCACCTCCGCCAGCATCGTCATTGAATCGGGCGAATCGATTACCATCGACGGAACGCTCGAAGCCACGACGCTGGTGCAAGTCATTGCCAATCGCGGCAACATCAATCTTACCGGCATCATTCGCGGCATTGGCGGCGGCACAGTCGAGAAAGTGGCTTTGAGCGCGCGCGGCAATCTGATTTTGGATGGCCCGGCTAAAGGCTACTTCGAGTTCAAACACCTCGGCACATCCTATTACAAAGACGACGCGCGCCTCGGCTTCGGCAAAGTCTTCTCGCTCCAAGGCGGCACGCTCGTGGAAGTGACCAATCCGCAAGATCTCGATCTCGTGCCGGCCCTCGCCCGCGCTTATCGCTGGATCAAAGATCCGACCGGCCTCTACCTCGTGCAGGCGGATAACGGCCAGATTTATTATCAGAACCGCACCGGCGAATACTTCGAATGGGTGAAGAACGCCAGCGGCTGGCGCTTGTTCGAGGATATCAGCGGCGAAACCTACTGGCTCGACAACGAAAACGTGGCGCTCGCCAATGTCTATCGCCGTCAAGATCCGGCGACCGGTTTGTTCACCTTCAAACTCGGCACCGACACGACGAATCTTTATTACAAGACTTCGGATCAACTCGGCCAGGGGATCACCTATCAATACACCACCGGCCAATTGGGACAGCGCGTGCTCACCGCCGTGACCGAGCCGGCCAACCTCACTGAGCATAATCCGCAGGTCACGCAGGGAATTGCCGATTTGAAACAGCGGCTCGTCCGCGTCTATCGGCCGCTCGCCAATCCAGGCGCGCTCGGACTCGAACCGATGCTCGAAGAGTACACCCTCGGCAATATTGAAATCTTCGCCGGCTCTTCCATCGCTGCTTCCCGCGAAATCCGGCAGCAGGCCCATCGCGAAATTATCGGCGCGAACCTCAATATGTCGGTCAGCGGAGCTGGCAGCCTCATTGAAATCACGAGCGGTGGCACGCTCGCCCTCTCGTCCAACATGACCGCCGCCAATATCCATCTCGAATCCACCGGCTATTTCAATGCCGACAACCTCTTCACCGGTGGCAACGTGGATGTGGATGGCACATTAACCGCCACCGATTCCATCGCGCTCATCGCCAAACGGACGCTCGATGCCAACCTCAGTTTGACGACGAACAATTCCATCACCATCCGCACGGGGGCGGCGCTGAACCTGAGCCAGACGACGATGAATGCGAAGAACATCGCGCTCGCTTCGACCGGTTATTTCGAAGGCGGTCTCTGGAAGGGCGGTACCATGTCGCTCAACCTCCAGAACCTGCAGGCTTCCGAATCCCTCAGCTTCTCGGCGCGCCAGACCTTGACCGCGCAGTTGAACAACGTCACCGTCGCCAATCTCATCGATATCTCCGTCGGCGATAATCTCACTCTCGGGACAGCGGGAACTCCTTCCGTCCTGACCGCGAAAAACATCGCGCTCGCTTCGATCGGTTACCTGAATGATTCCGGCGTGCTCGTCGGCGGCACCATGGACTTGACCAATGCCACGCTGAACGCCAGCGAAACGGTGACCTTGACCGCCCGCAAGACGCTCACCGCCAATTTGAATTCGCTCGCCGCCACGCAAAAAGTTGAAATCAACACCGGCGAAGCGCTCACCATCAACACCGCCCTCAACTCCGCCAACGTCATCCTGCATACGGACAAAGTCCTCACCGTCAGCGGCAGCATCACCGCTTCGCAAAAGATCGATCTCTCCGCGCTTGAATCGATGTCGATCAGCAGTTCGCTCCTCTCGTCCGGAACGATCCTGCTCGATGCCGGCACCGCTCTCACGCTAACCTCGACCGGATCGATCTCGGGCATCGGCAATGTCCGCGCCAACACCACCATCACTGCGCGCACCACGGTCACGCTCAACGGCTCAGTCAGCGCCGGATCCACACTCACGGTTCAATCCGGCCTGAACGGCACAGGCAACCTCACCACCAGCGCGCTCTCTGCCGATGGTTCCATTCTCCTCGTGTCGGGCGCGACCAGCGGCGATGTCACCGTCATCGGCAATGTGACCGCTGGGACATCCGTTACCGCGACCGCGGCCAACGGTTCGTTCACACATTCCGGTGGACGCATCACCGCCACTGCGTTGGTCGTGAATGCTAAATCCGCCATCAGCGCGACCACAGGTGTTACGACTGCGACAGTGGCTTTGAGCAGCGCCGGCAATATCACTCTCTCCGAACTCGACGGCATCACGCTCGCGTCCGTCACGGCCAATGTTGGCACCATCACCGTTACTGCCGGCAGCACCATCCAGGTTGGTTATGTGAAAGCAGATGCCGCCAATGGTTTCATCCGATTGACTGCCACTGCAGGCGACATTCGCGAAGCGGACGCTTTCGATGCGGCCGTCGATATCGAAGCAGTCGAAGCTACGCTCGTGGCCAATGCCGGCAAGATTGGCGGCGGAACCAATCGCGATCTCGATCTCGAATTGGCCGTGGCGCGTCTCACCAATACATCCGCCGCATCAATCGTCCTCACTCTGTCCGGCGCGACGGACATCGGCACATTGACCGCGACTGGCGATCTCACTTTGCTGAGCACCGGTCACATCAACGGCACGCGCATTTCAGCGGGCGGATTGCTTACGGTCAACACCACCGGAAATATTGCGGTCACCTCGATTGTTGGCGGCACTGGCCTGGCCTCGCTCTCGACCGGAGGCACGCTCACCGTTGGCGGCGTCGGCGCGGATGGTTTGAAAGGTTCAACCGTGGCCATCACCGCCGCCGGCCACGTCACCATCAACAGCGGCGCGCTCGCCACCCTCGATGTCAACATCACCGCAGCCGGCCATTTCAATGCAACCCTGACGGGTGACGTAACGCTCCGAACGATTCGCACGAGCGATGGCCTGATCACGGTGACCAGCACCGGCAACATCACTTTGCAGAGCGTCATTTCCCTGCGCGATCTCGACGCCAACGACATCACCATCACTTCTTCGTCCGGAACGATCAGCTACGGCGAAGTCCGCGCCGGGAGCAAAGGCGACGTCACGCTCATTGCCTCGAATGCCGGCATCAACTTCACGAATGGTTCCGCGGGAATTTTCGCCGACGTCCTCGACATCACCGCCAAAGGCAACGTGACGCTCGTGACGGCGGTGGGCACTTTGAAGGTCGCCATGGCCACGACCGGCGCGCTGACCGTTACGGAAGCGAACGCACTGGTGCTCGAATCCATTTCCGTCCACGGCAATATCACTGTCACCGCCGCTGGAAATCTAACGGCCCAATCTGTGACTTCTGCTACCGGAACGGTTGCCATGACAACCACCGCTGGCTCGAAGGGTTCGCTGGCCGTCGGAATCATCAACGCGGTGAGCGGCAATGTGATCTTAACCATCGATGGCAGCGTCAGCCAGGTCGCCAGCCCGGCGCTCAGCCGCATCACCACCAACACGCTCACCATCTCCGCTGCGGGCGCCGTTCATTTGAAGACGACGATTGCCCAGTTGAGTCTCACGACCACGGCGCAGGGGGATGTGATTATTGAAGAATTGGATGCCATCACGCTGCAGTGGATCCGCACCGCCAATGGCGTGACGCGGGTCACGGCCGGCGGCACCATCACCGCTACCGACGTCGAAGCGCTCCTGGATAATCGCATCGAGATCACCACCACCAGCGGCGACATCCTCGCCGGGCGCATCGATGCCGGAAATCTGCTCGGAACCCTGCAGTTGGTTGCGGCAGGAAATGTGATCGAAGCGACGGCCACGGATGCCGCGGCCGATTTAATTGCCGCCACCGCCACAATCCAGGCGGGCGGTTTTGTCGGAGGGAATACGGATGCGACGCGTGATCTTGAAACGGAGTTTGTCACGCTCTCGAACGTTGCGGCTGGCGGCGCCGTCACCCTCAGCAACCTCGGCCCCCTCACCTTTGGCACGATCACAAGCAACGGCAAAGTCACACTCACCGCCACCGAACGGTTGACCGGCACGCAAATCAGCTCGGGCAACAACGAAGTCCGATTAACCACCACCGCGGGCCCGATCAACGCCGGCACGATTCTCGCCAGCTCGGCGAACGTCTGGCTCACTTCCACCGGCAGTGCCACGGCCACCGTGACCGCCAATAAACTCACTATCATTGCGGGCGGCGATATCACGCTCGCCACCACCGTCAGCAATCTCGATCTCACCACCACCGCGAAAGGCGCCGTGGTGGTCACCGAAACCAACGCCGTCACCCTCGATCAGATTGTCACTTTGGACGGCCTGGTGCGCGTCGATGCCGGAGGCACGATCACGGCCACGCTGGTGCGCTCGGCGCTCGATGCCGATGCCAATGACATCACGCTCGTTTCCACCGGCGCCGTGGTGGTGAATCAGATTTACGCGGGCACCCGCGGCGACGTCGCGCTCACCGCCGGCAGCACCCTCTCGATGGCCTTGACCGCAGGCACGGTGTTGCAAGCAGACGTGCTCGCGCTTCAAGCAGGCGGGGTCATTACCCTCGATACCACCGTTGCGCAAGTGTCCGCGAACATCACCGGCACAGGCGACCTGACGCTCAGCGATGTCGATGGCCTGGTCATGGCCAGCGCCACAACCTTCTCAGGCAAATTGATTGTGACCGCGCGCGGCGATCTCGCGGCACTCAGCGTGAATGCGGGCAGCAAGGAAATCCGGCTGACCACGCTCATGGCCGGTTCGATTTCCACCGGCGCAATCACCACCACCGGCGCCGTCGTGCTCGACTCGGTTCAGAACATTTTCAACTTCAGCGATCGCATCAACGCCGCGAGCCTGATCGTCACCGCCAATGGCGCCGTCACCATGGTCACGAACGTCGCCACTCTGGATGTTCGTTCGCTCGCGACCGGCTCCATCTCGATCACCGAACTGAACGCAGTGACGCTCCAGCGCCTCAGCACTGCCAATGGCGCGATCTCGCTCACAGCCGGAGGACAAGTCGATGCCGCTGCCGGTGTGATCGTGACGTCCGAGACTTCCTCGAACCTCAATTTCATCAACATCACCACGCAAGCCGGCGCCCTCACAGGATTGAACGTGAACGGCGGCGCAGCGGGCGATGTCACGCTCACTTCCGCCAGTTCGCTCTCGGCCACAGTGACGGCGAATAACGTGACCGCAGTCGCGTTCGCCGGCATCACCCTGACCACGACTGCGAATGAACTCACCGCCCAAACAACCGGTGCCGGCAATATCACGATCACCGAAACCGACGCCGTTTCACTCAAGGACATCCAATCTCAAAACGGTTCCATCTCGGTCAGCGGCGCTGGCGAAATCCGCGCTTACAAGGTGCAATCGCTGACCAACCATTCCGCCAATGACATCGCGCTCCAAAGCACCGGCGCCTCGCTCCTCGTCGGTCTCGTCAATGCCCAATCTCTGGGCGACGTCACCTTGACGGCAGCCGGCAACATTCTCGAAACCGATCCCGACGATGCCGCGGTCGATGTGCGCGGATTCAACGGTACATTTACCGCCGGCGGAAACATCGGAAGCCGGACGATGCCGCGCTTGGACCTCGAATTGACACTGGCATCGCTGACGGCAACGGCCGGCGAATTCTCGGTCAACGTTACCGGCGACATCACCTTGAATGTGCAAGCGGCCATCGCCAGCGCCGTGGTCAGCGGCAACCTGAACGTCACGCAGTTGAACGCGAATGGCGCCGGCCAATTCACCTTGAATGCCACGGGCGACCTCCGCATCGCGCTGCTCAATGCCGGTAACACAGGCACGATCAATCTCACTGCGGGTGGACTCGTCCAGGAACTCACGCCCACCGATGCCGCCGCGGATGTCATCGCGGGCACATTGACCGTAACCGCTGGAAATTCGATTCAACTGCAAACAAACGTCGGCACCGTCAACGCCACCACCGCCACCGGCAATATCACCATCAACGAATTTGACAGTCTTACCGCCGCTTCAATCCAGGCGCTCGCCGGAAATGTTACCGTGACCGCCGGTGGTGCGCTGATCGTCGGCGTCATCAACGCTCTCGCGGTTAACCTGACCAGCGGCGGCGCCATGACCCTGGGCACGATTTCCGCCAACAGCGTCGTTCTCGTCTCCGGCGGTTCGATCCTCCAAACTTCAGGGCGCATCACCGCCGGATCGCTCAACGCCACCGCCGCCGGTGAAATCAATCTCAATATCGCTGTTCAAAATCTCACTGCCTCGACCTCCGCCGCCGGTAACATCACGATCACCGAACTCGACGGGATTACGCTCGATAGCGTTATCGCCGCCAACGGCACGATCACCATTGTCTCGCAAGGAAGCATGACCGCGACGCTGGTGCGGACGCTCACGAATTCGAGCATTGCATTGACGAGCCAGGCTGGAAATCTCACGACCCACACCATCAATGCCGGCGCGCTCGGCTCGGTGTTGCTCAGTTCGCCTCAGGGCATTACCGAATTGCTCGGACTCATCACTGCGCTCGACCTCGAAATCCGCTCACTCGAAGTCATCATTGACCTGGCCAAAGTTCTGCCGCTGCCGCCCACCGTCCGTTACATCGGCACCAGCGGCCAGACCAACAACAAAGCGCGCTTCTATGGCAACGCCACGACGGAGATTTACAATTTCACCAACGCCACCGACGGATCGGTCGCCATCGACGGTGTTTCCTTCGCTTTCACTGGTCTGAATTCGATGGTCGATTCCATCAACGCCACCAATCGCATTTTCAATTTCCATTTCGCTGCCGCCGGCCACTCGATCACGCTCGGTGATAACGCGGTGATCGACGACACCTTCTCGCGCTTGAGCAGCGCCAGTTCGAGTGTGCCCGTCGAATTCGTGAACAGCGCTTCGCAACTCACATTGAACGCGGGCGACGGCGCGGACAGCATCCTCGTGCAGAACCTCGATCGCCTTGCGGTCGGTGGCGCGGTTTACCAGGGCTCCGTGACGATCAATGCGCTCAGTGGAAACGACACCATCACCGCGACCGCTTATCTCCGCGCGCTCACCTTGAACGCGGGCGCTGGCGATGACGTGGTTTCAGGTGGCGCGGGCGTGGACACGATCAGCGGCGGTTCCGGCAATGACATCCTCAGTGGCCACGACGGCAACGATGTGATCCATGGTGACGCCGATCACGATCAAATCTTCGGCAATGGCGGCAACGACGAGCTTTATGGCGACGATGGCAACGACATCCTGTTCGGCGATCACGGGCTCGTGACCGCGAATAGCCCGATCAGCCGCATTGAAACCACCAGCCCGGCTATCGGCGGCGACGACACGCTGCACGGCGGCGCAGATGATGACATCCTGCTCGGTGGCCTCGGCAATGACACTCTGAATGCCGGCGAAGGCCACAACATCGTCATCGGTGACAATGGCCTGCTCGATTACAACCTGGACAATGATTTGGCCACGCTCGACCTGGTGAAGAGCACCTCGGCGGAATTGGGCGGCGGCAATGATGTCATCACGAGCGGCGCTGGGAATGACTTGATCATCGCCGGACTCAACGCCGCTTCAGGCATCGAAACCATCACCGCCGGTCACGGCACCAATTGGATCGTCGCCGACAACGGCCAGGTTAACTTCACGAACGGCCTCATCCAATCGCTCGCTTCGTTCACCACCGAACTCAGCCTTGGCGGCAACGATTCCATCACCACCGGTTCCGGTGACGATTCGGTTATCGGCGGTTTCGGCGCTGATACCATCAACACGGGCGATGGCCACGACGCAATCATTGGCGACAATGGCCAGATCGATTCCTCCAGCGGCTCGTGGGTCCGGCTCGTGACGCTCGATTCGACCGCCAGCACCGGCGGCGTGGATAACATCAACGCAAGCTCAGGCAACAACCGCATCCTCGGTGGCAACTCCGGCGACATCATCACCGCTGCCGATGGCAACAATGCCGTGATCAGCGACCACGGCGAAATCACCTTGGCCGTTGGCCTGGTCACAGCGCTCGTCTCGACTGAGCACGCTCTCGGAGGCGACGACAGCGTCACGCTCGGAACCGGCGCCAATTGGATTATCGCCGGTGTCGGTGCGGACATCGTGACCACGGCCGCGGGCAACGACCGCGTCATTGGCGATGCTGGTGAAATCACGCTTTCAGCCATTCGCACCACTCAGGCAACGGTTGGCGCCAATGACACCATCGACGCAGGCACGGGCGACAACATCGTTCTGGGCGGTTCCGGCCCTGACACGATCACCACCGGCGCGGGTCATGACATTCTCGTCGGCGATCAAGCCGAAGTGATCATTGCCGGTGGACAGATCACGCAGATTCGCACAACGGATACGGTCGCCGCCACGGGTGGCATCGATACCATCAACGCCGGTGACGGGGTGAATTGGATTCTTGGCGGTGTGGCGCGAGATATCATTACCTCGGGCGCGGGCGACGACTTGATCTTCGGCGACAACGGGCAGCTCGATCTCGCCAATGGCACGCCGGCCAGCGCAGCCTCGACGGAAATGACTTTAGGAGGCCCGGACACAATCACCGCGGGCGCTGGAAACAATGTGATCGTCGCCGGCCTGGATGACGATGGCATCACCACGTTGGGCGGAAGCGATCTCATCCTCGGCGACAGCGGCAGCGTAACCTGGAACGCAGGTCAGCTCGACGCCGCGTCCAATGGCGTGCCGGGTGGCGGCAACGATACGATCAACAGCGGCGAGAATCGTGACTTCATCATCGGCGGCCAGGGCGACGATACCATTTACGCCGGCGGCGGCAACGACGTCGTCCTCGGCGACGGTGGCGATCTGGAATTTGATGCCGGCATGTTCGTCTCCGCACAAAGCGGCGCCTCCGCTGGTCACGACACGATCTTTGGCGAAGACGGCGACGACTTGCTCCTGGGCGGCGCTGGCGATGATGCAATTCATGGCAATGCCGGCCACGATCAGGTTTACGGTGAAGGGGGTCTCGATCAGTTGTTCGGCGATGCCGGTGACGACGCGATTTACGGCGGCGCCGATGACGATCTCCTGTTTGGCGGCTTGGATCATGACCAACTCTTTGGCGGCGCTGGACGCGACGTGCTGTTTGGCGATCACGGCGGAGTTGCCCTAAATGTGGAAACGTCCGACACGGCGCTCGGCGGAAACGATCGCCTCGAGGGCGGCACAGACGATGACTTGCTCCTGGGAGGCGCAGGCGATGATACGCTCATCGGCGGCGGCGGTTTCGATGTATTGCTCGGCGACAATGGATTGATTTCGCGCAACGCTGCGTTGCAATTGACGCAGGTTGAAACCATTTCCGAAACGACAGGTGGCAATGACGAACTCGATGGTGAAGACGCGAACGATCTGCTCCTCGGTGGCGCGGGCAATGACACCTTGCGCGGTGGCGCAGGCGATGACGTGCTCCTCGGCGATAACGGCGTGGTTCTGGTTTCAGTTTCCGGCGACGTCTCGACGCGCAGCGCCAACGTCGGCGGCAGCGACACGTTGATTGCCGGGGCCGGACAGGATCTGCTCCTTGGCGGTTCCGGTGACGACTTCCTCTTTGGCGATGAGGATAATGATCTTCTCCTGGGCGATAACGGTTCGGTTCTGCGTTCCAGCGCGGGCGTTCTCGCGCAGGTCGCCTCGACGGACACCTCCGTTGGTGGCGCCGATGTTCTCGAAGGCGGCGCAGGCAGTGATGTCATTCTCGGCGGCGCGGGCTCGGACGAACTCGACGGTGGAGCAGGGGACGACATTGGCCTCGGTGACGATGGCGCGTTGAGTTACAGCAACGGGCTTCTGGTTTCTATCACGACGACGACCGGAACTGGTGGAATGGACAATCTCGACGGCGGCACGCAAAACGATCTGCTAGTTGGTGGCGCAGGTGACGACGAAATCAACGGCGCTGAAGATGCCGATCTGCTGCTCGGCGACGAGGGGGCGATCACATTCGATGCGGCTGGCGCATTCGATCTGATCACCACCAACGCGGCGAGCCTCGGTGGCGCCGATGCACTCCTCGGTGGCAGCGGCCCAGATCTGATCCTCGGCGGTTCCGGCTCGGATACCATCGATGCTGGAAGCGACGATGACATCGTTCTCGGCGACAATGGCGCTTTGAATTTCATCGCTGGCGTGCTGAGAGCCATCGCCACGGACAACAGCACCGGCAGCCGCGATCTCATCGACGGCGGCCTTGGTCATGACCTGTTGCTCGGTGGTGGAGCCGACGATTTGATCAATGGCGGCGATGGAAACGATCTCGTGGTCGGTGATGAAGGCTCGGTCTCGTTCTCCGCTGCGGGCGCGCTGGAACAAATTGCAACCACCCATACCGATTCAGGCGCCGCGGACGAGCTTAATGGCGGCGCCGGTGACGATCTCCTCATCGGCGGCGCAGCGGACGATCAACTTCACGGTCAGGCCGGCAACGACACGTTGTTCGGTGACAACGCCACGCTCACGTTCGACCTGGGCGCGCTCACCGTCATCGAAACCACGGCCATCGCTCATGGCGCTGCGGATACCCTCACAGGCGGCGACGACAACGACATCCTTTTCGGCGGCTCAGCCAATGACAATCTCGGCGGCGACCTCGGCAATGACATTCTCGTCGGTGATCAGGGGCTTATCCGATTCGACGCTTCAGGCGCGCGCACGGAAATCGTCACTACCTCGACGAACTCCGGCGGCGCCGATGACCTCAGCGGCGGCGATGGCGCGGATATCCTCATTGGCGGCGCCGCTGGCGACTTGTTGAACGGCGATGCTGGCGACGATGTGATCTTCGGCGATAACGGCCTGCTCACCTTCACCGCTGGAGCGCTCACCTCGATCGAGACCACTGCAATCACGGATGGCGCTCGCGATATTGTTCACGGCGGCGCAGATGCCGACACAATCTTCGGCGGTACGGCAGATGATCAGTTGTTCGGCGACGGCGGCGACGACATCCTCATCGGCGATCATGGCTCGATTCAATTTGCCACTTCAGGCGCACGCATCGAGATCACGACAACTTCCACCGATAACGGCGCGAGTGATGAACTGCGCGGCGGCGATGCCAATGACATCCTGATCGGCGGCGCAGCCGGCGACCAGCTCCTCGGCGAATCCGGCAATGACCTGATCTTCGGCGACAACGGCAAACTGACCTACACCGGCGGTGCCTTGACTCAGATCGCCACTATCGCTCCGGACCACGGTGCAACCGATACCGCGTTCGGCGGTACGGGCAACGACACGCTCTTCGGCGGCGCCGGTTCCGATGAACTCGAAGGCGAAAGCGACGACGATATCCTCATCGGCGACGAAGGCTCGATTCTGTTCAATGCCGCGGGCCAACGCCTCGAAATCGCTTCCGACATCACGACCGCCGGCGCGACCGACACGTTGCGCGGTGGCGCCAACGCCGACATCCTCATCGGTGGTCTCGGCGCGGACAATCTCTTTGGCGATGCCGGCAATGACATTCTCGTCGGCGACAATGGTGCCTTGACCTTTGCGAACGGCGAATTGATGAGCATCGCCACGACGCTCACCGTCAGCGGCGATGCGGACTTGCTCGGAGGCGGCACCGGCAACGACACACTGTTCGGCGGCGCTGGCGCGGACCAATTGTTCGGCGAAGATGGGGACGATCTCCTCGTCGGTGACAATGCATCGGCCACAATCACGAATGGTTTTGTGACGGCCATCCTCTCGCTCGACGCCACGTCCGGTGACGCCGATCAAATCGATGCGGGTGATGAGAATAATGTCGTCATCGGTGGCTCCGGCCGCGATGTGGTTCACGCGGGCGACGGTCTCGATGTCGTGCTCGGCGATCATGGTCAGGCCTCCTTCAACGCGACGGGCGTGTTGCTCAGCATCGAAACGCTTTTCGCCACCGCTGGGGACAATGACACGCTCAATGTCGGAAGCGGCCAAAACGTTGTCCTCGGCGGCTTCGGCGCGGATACCATCAACACCGGCACCGGCAACGATGTCGTGCTCGGTGACAATGGCTCTGCGCAATTTGCCAATGGCGACCTCCTCTCCGTCAACACCACCGATCCCGCCGCGGGCTCCAATCATGACGATCAGATCATCACCGGCGCAGGCGCGGATGTCGTCCTCGGCGGCAACGGCGCGGATTGGATCGTCGCGGGCGGCACGGTGGCCGCAGGTGTGGCGGCGGGCAGCACCGATCTCGACGCGATTCTCGCTGACGCCGATCTCGCAGACGACGTCGTCCTCGGCGACAATGGGTCGGCCACATTCGGCCCGAGCCGCTCGCTGCAATCGATCGCCACCGCATCCGATGCGGGCGATAACGACCTGATCGTCACCGGCCACGGCCACAACACTGTCCTGGGTGGATTCGGCAGCGATCGCGTGAAATCCGGTGACGGTCGCGACCTGCTCGTCGGCGACAATGGTGCAGCCACTTTCAGCGCCACCGGAATGGATATTCAAACGGCCGACACGCTCGGCGCTGGCGATGTGCTTCTTGCCGGCGATGGCAATAACGTGGTCATTGGCGGTGCGGGGCAGGACACGATTTCAACGGGTACAGGACACGATGCGGTTCTCGGCGACAATGGCCGCGCAACGTTCGATGCGGCCGGAAATCTCAGCACGCTCGCCACACTCGATCCGGCCAGCGGCGATGCCGACACCATCACGACGGGGCACGGCAATAACACCGTCATCGGCGGTCTGGGCGCTGACCAAATCACCACCGGCGACGGTCGCGACGTGGTCCTCGGTGACAATGGCGCCGCTGCTTTCAGCGCAGATCTGCTCGTCCAAATCCAGACAACCGACCCGGCGCTCGGTGGCATCGATACCATCAGCACCGGCCATGGCGACAATGTGGTCCTCGGCGGCGCGGCCAGCGATGCCATCACCGGCGGCGCTGATCGTGACGTGATTCTTGGCGACAATGGAACCGCGCAATTCCATGCCGACGGCAAATTGAAAGAGATTGCCACCACCGATTCTGAAGCCGGAGCTGCCGATGACATTTCTGCCGGCCATGGCTTCAACACCATTCTCGGCGGGGTCGGCAGCGATCACCTCAAGGGTGGCGATCATCGCGATGTCATCGTGGGCGACAATGGCCTCGCTCGCTTCAACGCCCTCGAAGAACTCAGTTACATCGAGACGAATGCCACCACGGCAAGCGGTTCCTTCGACGACACGATCCTCGCGGGCAATGGTGAAGATGTCGTTCTCGGCGGCAATGGCGCAGACTCCGTCGATGCCGGCAGTGACACAGCCGGCGACCTCGTCCTGGGCGACAACGGTTCAGCCGAATATCTGACCACCGGCCTCACGGTTGCCTCGGCCGATACGCTCGGTGATAACGATGTCATCCTCCTCGGCCACGGCCACAACGTGGCCATCGGCGGCGCGGGCCAGGACAACATTTCCGCCGGCAGCGGCAACGACGCCATCCTCGGCGATCACGGATCGGCCAGCTTCGACACCTCCGGGGCGCTGATTCAAATTCAAACTCTCTTCGGCAGCTTCGGCGCTGTGGATACCATCGCAATCGGCGATGGCCGCAACACCATCATCGGCGGTCTCGGCGGCGAACAAATCACCACTGGCAATGATCGAGATGCAATCGTTGGCGACAATGGCTCGGCCACCTTCTCGAATGGCATCATCAGCTCCATCCAAACGAATGACGCCGCGCTCGGCGCGAATTTCGACGATCAGATTTCCAGCGGCGGCGGCGAAGACGTCGTCCTCGGCGGCAATGGCAGCGATCGCATCGACGCCGGCAACGATGCCGCTGCGGATCTGGTTCTCGGTGACAATGGCGCGGCGACGTTTGATGCAACCGGCACACTGCTGACCGCAGTCTCCTCCGATCCAGCCACGGGCGATGCCGATGTCATTCTCCTGGGCGACGGCGCCAACGTGGCGATCGGCGGCCTGGGCGGCGACGAGATTATTGGCGGCAGCCAACGCGATGTGGTGCTCGGCGACGAAGGCAGCGCGGCATTTGTTTCCGGCGCGCTCAGTTCTATCGCCACCAGCGATTCTGCCGCGGGTTCAGTGTTCGATGACACCATCAGCACCGGCGACGGAGCGGATGTGGTCTTCGGCGGCAACGGTCGCGATACCATCGACGCAGGCAACGATTCGGCGAACGATTTCGTAATCGGTGACAACGGCACGGCTCAGTTCACCGTCACTGGCCTCGAAATCGCCTCCAGCGACACGATCGGCGACAACGACGTCATCACCACAGGCAACGGCAACAACGTGGTCATCGGTGGCGCGGGTCAGGATACGATCACAACCGGCAGCGGTGACGATGTGGTGCTCGGCGACAACGGCACATCCAGCTTTGATGCGTCCGGTGTGGTGTTGAGCGTGCGGACGTTGAATCCCGAATCGGGTGATGCCGACATCATCACAGCCGGCGATGGCAACAACGCCGTCATCGGCGGTGCGGCCAGCGATCACATCACGACCGGCAATCATCGCGACGTTGTGCTTGGCGACAACGGTTCAGCCACATTCGCCGCGGGCATACTCGTTTCCGTTAACACGACGGAACCGCAGAACGGCGGCATCGATACCATTCTCGCCGGCAACGGAGTCAACGTGCTCCTCGGCGGCGCGGCGGGTGATTTGATTACCGGCGGCGCCGATCGCGATGTCATTGCGGGCGACAATGGCCGCGCTGAATTTTATGCTGACGGACGGCTCAAGGAAATTGCCACCACTGATCCGGAAGCGGGCGATGCCGACGTCATCTCGGCCGGCAACGGCTTCAACAGCATCCTCGGCGGCGTTGGCGGCGATACGATCGACACCGGCGCGGATCGCGATGTGATCGTGGGCGACAACGGACTGGCGGTCTTCGACGCGACCGAATCGTTGACCTCCATTGAAACGAATTCTACGCAATCTGCCGGTGCTTATGCGGACACGATTGCATCAGGCAATGGCGAGGACGTCATCTTTGGTGGCAATGGCAGCGACACTATTGATGCCGGCGCCGACAGCGCGAACGACATCGTGGTGGGTGACAACGGCAAAGCTGCGTTCGCAACGCTCAGCACGATTGAAACAACGGATACGAACGGCGGCGCGGACCTCGTTTCGGCAGGGCACGGCCGCAACTTGATTTTCGGCGGCGTGGGTAATGACACGCTGACCTCCGGCGATGACGCGGACGTGCTTGTCGGCGATAACGGCAAGGCCGTCTTTAACGGAAGCGATTTGGTGTCAGTCATGACGAGCAATGCCAGCGTCGGCGCGGATCACGACGATATCATTGTCAGCGGCGCAGGCGCGGATGTGGTCTTCGGCGGCAACGGCACGGATTGGATCGTAGCCGGCGGAACTGTGGCCGCGGGAGTTGTTGCCTGGGTCACGCCTGTCGATTCCATCCTCGCGATCGCTGATGACAGTGACGATGTCGTGCTCGGCGATAATGGCTCGGCTACGTTTGCCGCCGGTCTGATTCTCGAAACGATCGAGAGCGAACTCACCAGCGGCGGCGCCGATCTTATTCTCGCAGGCAATGGCAATAACACCGTTATCGGCGGTTATGGCGCGGATCAAATCATCGCTGGCATCGGTCGCGATACGCTGCTCGGTGACAATGGCTCGGCCACTTTCACCGCTGGCGCGTTGACTGTTGTGACCAGCACTGATCTCGCGATCGGCGCCAACGACATCCTCGTCAGCGGCGATGGCGAAAACGTCCTCATCGGCGGCCTCGGCGCCGACGTCATTAACGGCGGTGTCGATCGCGATGTGGCGTTAGGCGACAACGGCAAGGTGACGTTTGGCCTAATCACTGTGATCGAAACGCTTAGTGCCGCGGGCGACGACGATCAGATCCATTTGGGTGACGGCAACAATCTCGTTTTCGGTGGCGCAGGCAAAGACAGCATTCGCACCGGCAACGGACGCGATCTCGTTCTTGGCGACAATGGCACAGCGACTTTGAACGGCATCGATCCCGTGCTGGTGGCCACGACCGGCGCCGATGATGGCGCGAATTTTGAAGATGTGATCGTCAGCGGCGATGGCGCGGATGTGGTGCTCGGCGGTAATGGCGCCGATTGGATCGTGGCCGGCGGCTCGGTCGCCAGCACGGTCGTTCCATGGATCACGAGCGTCAGCGAAATTCTCTCCGCGATCGATGCGGCCGATGACGTCGTGCTCGGTGACAACGGTACGGCCACTTTCGCCAGCGGCCAGATTCTGCAATCGATTGCTTCGGAAATTTCAGCCGGCGCGCGCGATCTAATCCTCGTTGGCGGCGGCAACAATACCGTCATTGGCGGTTTCGGCGCGGATGCGATCTACGCGGGTGACGGCAGTGATGTGGTGCTCGGCGACAACGGTGCGGCGGAGTTCTACGCCGATGGCGATATTGAAACGATTACCAGCACCGATGCCGAGAACGGCGCGGCCGATACGATTGACCTGGGCGCAGGCAACAACGTGGCCTTCGGCGGAGCAGGCGCCGACCTCATCTCAAGTGACGCGGGCCAGGACGTGATCGTCGGCGACAATGGCGCTGCCGAGTTCTATGCCGGCCGGCACTTGCAGGAAATCACGACGATAGATCCGGCGAGCGGCGCGGCGGATGTCATCAATGCGGGCCACGGCTTCAACGTGATCCTCGGCGGCGTCGGCAACGACACGCTCATCGGCGGCGATAACCGCGATGTCATCCTGGGCGACAATGGCCGCGCCACATTCGATCCGTCCGACCGGTTGACTTTCATCGAGACGATTGACGCCGGTGTCTCCGGCCTGTTTGACGATCAGATTCTGGCCGGCAACGACGAAGATGTCGTCATCGGTGGCAACGGCGCGGATCGAATTGAAGCCGGCGACGATAACGCCAACGATTATCTCGTCGGCGATAATGGCAGCGCCACTTTTGGAATCACGATCCGCATGGAAACGACCGGTACCATCGGCGGACACGATCTGATCAATGCCGGCAACGGCCATAACGTCGTCCTCGGCGGCGTGGCGGAAGACCGCATTACCTCCGGCTTCGGCAACGACGTCATTCTCGGCGATAACGGCGTCGCCGTTCTCAACGACGGATTCGTCCAGACCATCGCCACCGAGGATGCCGGTGCTGGTGATAACGACACGATTCTCGCCGGCGACGGCAACAATACTGTGATCGGCGGCGATGCCATCGACACCATCACGACTGGTGACGGCGCGGATGTGGTCGTGGGTGATAATGGCTCCGCAACCTTTGATGCCGGCGGCGTGCTGCATGAGATCACCACGACCGATGAAGCCATCGGCGGCGACGATTTGATCAGCCTCGGTCACGGCAATAACACCGCTCTGGGCGGATTCGGACTCGATTCGATTACGGCCGGCGATCATGCGGACGTCGTCGTCGGCGACAACGGCTCGGCCCAATTCACGAATGGCGTGCTCACTTTCATCACCACCAGCCAGCCCGCCATCGGTGGCGTCGATACCATCGTCACTGGCGATGGCAATAACACGGTGCTCGGCGGCGTCGGCGGCGACCTGATCGTGGGCGGCGCGGACCGCGATGTGGTCGTTGGCGACAATGGCAACGCAACCTTCAACGCGAACGGCATCCTGACGTTGATCACAACCAGCGACGAAACGGTTGCGGCTGACTACAACGATCGCATTGAAGCAGTCAATGGATCCGATGTGGCCCTCGGCGGTAATGGCAACGACTCAATCGTCGCCGGCGCGGACGACGCGCGCGACATCGTGGTTGGCGATAATGGCCTGGCCAAGTTTGACGACGCCGGCGTGCTGATTGAAATCCGCACCACGGTTCCGGCAATCGGCGGTGACGATGACATTCTCGTTGGCGATGGCTCCGACGTTGTGCTCGGCGGCATCGGCACCGATTACATCAATATCGACCGCAGCACTGGCGCGGCGGTGGGTAGCGATTCCGGCGCGGATGTGATCGTGGGCGACAATGGATTTGCCCTGTTCGACAACGCCGGCGGATCGAGCTTGTTGCGTCAGATCGAGACGAGCGATCCGAATGAAGGCAGCGCGGACTTTATCTTCGCCAGCAACGGCGGCGACGTGGTGCTCGGCGGCAGCGGCAACGACTGGATCGATGCCGGCACCGACGACGCGCGCGACATCGTGGTTGGCGACAATGGGCTCGCGAAATTCGATGCAGCCGGCGTGCTGATCGAAATCCGCACCACGGTTCCGGCAACCGGCGGTGACGATGACATCTTGGTTGGCGATGGCTCGGACGTTGTGCTCGGCGGCATCGGCACCGATTACATCAATATCGATCGCAGCACGGGCGCGACAGTCGGCAGCGATTCCGGAGCGGATGTGATCGTGGGCGACAATGGCTTTGCGCTGTTCGACAACGCCGGCGGATCGAGCTTGTTGCGCCAGATCGAAACGAGCGATCCGAACGAAGGCAGCGCGGACTTTATCTTCGCCAGCAACGGCGGCGACGTGGTGCTCGGTGGCAGCGGCGATGACCAGATCGATGCTGGCACGGACGACGCGCGCGACATCGTGGTTGGCGACAATGGCTTGGCCATCTTCGACGCGGCCGGCGTGCTCGTGCGTATCGAGACCACCGTTCCAGAAATCGGCAGTGGCGACATCATCCTGACCGGCAACGGTGCGGATGTGGTGCTCGGCGGCAGCGGCGCCGATACCATCAACGCCGGCTCAGATGCCAGCGGCGATGTTTCACCCGATGTGGTCGTGGGCGACAATGGCGTGGCCACGTTCGAAAGCGGATTGCTCTCGGTGATTGAAACCATGTCGCCGGAGATTGGTGGCCGAGACACCATTTCCACCGGCGGCGGTGACGACGTAATCCTTGGCGGTTTCGAGAACGACACGATCGACGCCGGCGCGGATGAATCGCGCGACATCGTCGCGGGCGACAATGGTCGCGCCACATTCACGAATGGCCTGATCACTTTCATCACCACGTCGGCTCCGACCTTGGGTGGTGACGATACCATCCTCACGGGTAACGGACCTGATATCGTCCTCGGCGGCGCAGCCAATGACACCATCGACACCGGCGCGGATGTCAGCCGCGATATCGTACTCGGCGACAACGGCTCGGCCACGTTCGATGCCGGCATCCTCCTGTCGATCACCTCGAGCGATCCGAACATTGGCGGTCAGGATCAAATCTCCACCGGCGCGGGCGATGATCTGATTTTGGGTGGTTTTGACGACGACACGATTGAAGCTGGAGCGAACGATGACGTGATTCTGGGCGACAATGGCCTCATGGAGTTTGATTCTGCCGCGGCGACGCTGGGCAATCTGAACTTCGCCACTTCCACCGATGCGGTGCTTGGCGGCGCGGACACGATCGATGCGGGCGATGGCAACGACATCGTCATCGGCGGCACGGCGGGTGATCTCATCCATGGCGGCGCCGGCAACGATCTGGTGCTGGGTGATCACGCGGAATTGCGCGCGAACCTTGGCGATATCCGCGGCGGACCGCTGCCGATGACTGCGGGCGCGATGCGATTCATCTTCACCGCGATCCATACGCAAAACGCGGATCTGGGTGGAGACGATGTGATTTATGGCGAAGCCGGCGCGGATATTCTCCTCGGTCAGCAAGGCCACGATACAATCCGTGGCGGCGAAGGCGACGACGACCTCATTGGCGGTCACAACGTGGCGGGCGGTCATGACGGCAATGACCGGCTGGATGGCGGCAGCGAAAACGATGTGATTCTGGGCGACAACGCAACGGTGTTGCGGCGTGGAACGGCGATCACCCCGCGTTCGCGTGTGCTGAGCGGCACGGCGCTGTATGACGCCAACGGCAATGCGCAGGTCACCATGATCGAACAAGCTCTGCCCACCGGCGCAGGCAGCCGCGAAATTGTGTTGCTCGATCACTCGAACAACCCGGCCGCCGGAACGTTTGGCGACGATTACGTTGCCGGCGGCGCGCACGATGACACGATTTTTGGCCAGCTCGGAAACGACTCGGTCCAGGGCGATGGCGCGATTGAAATCAATGTTTCTTCCAGCGGCGGATCGGTCGGCCTCGCGAGCGATGGCGATGATTACATCGAAGGCAACGGCGGCAACGACCTGTTGATCGGCGGGCTTGGCCAGGACGACATCATTGGCGGCAGTTCGGATTTCTTCGGGCTGGCAACTCCGGCGCATCGCCCGGATGGCAGTGACACCATTTTCGGCGGAGCAGGCACTGACCTCGCGATGAACAGCGCCGGCGATACCAGCGAGACCGGGCACGCGCGCGATGCAGACACGATTCTGGCGGACAACGGCCGCATCCTGCGCCTGGTGAATGCCGCGGCGACCGAATTCCTCACGTTCAATTACGATTCCTACGGGGCGCTGAAGATCATCCCGCGCGCGTTCGTGTTCCTGGATTACACTGTGGGCGGCGCGGCTGCGGACATTGGCGCGGCTGACCTCGTGCACGGCGAAGCGGGCGATGATGTGATCCACGGTCAAACCGGCAACGACGTGTTGTTCGGTGAAGGTCAGGATGATGATCTCTATGGCGGCACGGGCCACGACCGCATTTACGGCGGCGCGGGTGAGGACGGTGTGTTGGGCGATGACGGCAAGATTTACACGAGCCGCAACGGGCAGGCCGAGCCGCTCAACCGCCTCGACGCCCCCAACGCGCAAATGGCCATCAGTGTTCCCGGCCCATGGATCGGCGCCGTGGTTTACATCACCGATCGCCTGTTCAAAGAAGTCGATCTCGGCGCTTACCTGATCGGCGGCAACGACATCATCTACGGCGGGTTGGGCGACGACTTCCTGCACGGCGGAGCAGGGGACGATGCGATTTCAGGCGCGGAGGCGCTAGTGGCGTTCTACAACGAATTGCCCAACACGAACACAACGCCGCTGCCGTATGATGCGGCTACGCGCAAGATTTCCTTCTTCAACGCCAATGATCCGCTCGCAAAGGTGAATGGGTTCCTCCTGAACTTCGCGGCCACGGATGCGAGCGGCGCCAAAATTAATGACGGCAAAGATCATCTCTTCGGCGATGAAGGCCATGATTGGCTCGTCGGCGGCACGCTTAATGACCGGCTCTTCGGCGGGTTGGGCGATGACGTGTTGAATGCGGATGACAATCACGACACCAATGGCGGCAACAACTCGCAAACCGACGCGACCGAGTTTGCCGACTTCGACTTTGCGTTTGGCGGCGGCGGACTGGATGTGCTCATCGGCAACACCGGCGGCGATCGGCTGATCGATTGGACCGGCAGTTTCAACAGCTATTACCTCCCATTCAGCGGCGGCAGCCCGAGCATTATTCGGTCGCCCTCGCCGGCGCTGCAGCAGTTTGTGTTGGATCTCGGTGCGGCCGGCGGCGCTGATCGCACCTTGACCGAGCCGAATGCGGAACTCGGGCTGATTACGCAAAGCGATCCGGAATGGAGCGAACAGCACGGCGGCCCGCGCGATCCACGCGTTAACACGCACGGCGCTCGCGACACCATGGGCGGTCCTGAAGACGACACCACGAGCGGCGGCGGAGGAGAAGGCGGTGGTGGCGGTGGCGGCGGCGGCGGCGGCGGTGGAAATGGTGGTGGGAACGGTGGCAACGGTGCGGGTCAGAACGATGCTCCTGTGGCGGCAAACAATTCAGTCACCACGGACGCCGGCACGCCCATCATGATCAACCTGCTCAACAACGACAGCGATCCCGATGGCGATCCGCTGACGATTGCCGTGCTCGGCACGCCAAACTCGGGCTCGGTCCTGCTCAACGCGGATCAAACCGTCACCTACACGCCCGTAACGACGTTTACCGGCACGGCTACGTTTACTTATCAGGCCACCGACGGGCAATTGCTCTCGAACGTGGCGACGGTGACCATCACGGTGAATCCTCCCGGAACCGTAACGACGACTTACGCAAACACAACCGCCGCTGCTTTGCCGGCTCAGGGCACGTTCCAATCAACGCTCGTGGTGGCTGACGCTTACTCGATTTTCGATCTGAACGTGAAGGTGAATATCTCGCACACCAAAGCCGGCGACTTGCACTTGTTTTTGCGCAGCCCGAATGGAACACGAGTCGAGTTGGTGAATCAGGCGGGCGGCAATGGCGATCATTTCCTGAACACGGTGTTCGACGATGAAGCCGCCACGGCCATTGCCGCGGGCGCGGCCCCATTCACCGGCAGTTTCCGTCCGCAGGCGGCGTTGAGCGCGTTGGATGGCCAAAATATTTCCGGCACCTGGACGCTTGAAGTGATCGACGAACAACCGGGCACCAGCGGCACTTTGAACAGTTGGTCCATTGACGCCGCGCGCGTCGTGCCCACTCCTCCGCCACCCGGAACCAACGGCAACGCCATTCCCGTCACCGGCGACGATCAGGCCACCACCGCTTATCAAACTCCGGTCACCCTCGATGTGCTCGGGAACGACAATGACGCCGATGGCGATGCGCTGTCGGTAGCGGCATTGACGTCGCCGCAAAACGGCCAGGTGATTTTGAACGCGGATAACACGGTCGCTTACACGCCCAATGCCGGGTTCCGTGGGACGGACACGTTCACTTACCGCGCCAACGACGGCACCGACAATTCGGCAGTAACAACCGTGACGGTGCAGGTCCTGGCGCCACCTGTCTTGACCTATTCGAACGCGGCCTCGACCGCGCTCAGCGACAACACCACTACGATTTCGCAAATAACGGTGAGCGAGTCATTCACGATTTACGATCTGAACGTGAAGCTGAACTTGACCCATGAAAGGCTCTCGGATCTACAGGTGTTTTTGCGCGCGCCCGACGGGACGTTGATCGAGTTGTTTAGCAGCCTGAGCGGCAGCGCCATGACCAATACTGTGCTCGATGACGAAGCGGCGGCCTTGATCAGTTCCGGCGCGGCGCCTTACACCGGCACTTTCAAAGCCAAGGGCAACCTGACTGCGTTTGAAGGCAAACAAGCCGCCGGCATTTGGAAACTCGAGATCGTCGATACGAAGAATGCAAAGGCCGGCACCCTGACTAATTGGTCAATCACCTTCCAGCCTTGATCGCGGTTCCTCCCCGATCGCGCCCGCCTATACACACCATCGGCACTGCGTTCTGCCGGCGCAGTCCATAACACTGCGGCCTCAGTCCGCTCAATATGGACTGCGGTGGCAAAGCGATAGCGCGACACCGCTTTGGCCAACTCTCGACGCACTGGATTTACCCACACACCTGGCCGAGGCCAAAGCGCCGTCGCCACTACGTTCTGCCGGCGCAGTCCATAACACTGCGGCCGCAGTTCGCTTTTTATGGAGTGCGGTGGCAAAGCGTAAGACCCGCAGCAGTGTGGCTAGGCCAGGACGCGGAGGAAATAATGATGCTGCGTGCTGAGGTCAAGGACGTTGCTGCGGCTTGTAAAGCCGCGCTCCGGCGCGGAGAGCGCGGAGCGCGGGTCTGCGACCCGCAGCAGTGTGGCTAGGCAGGACGCGCAGGAAATAATGATGCTGCGTGCTGAGGTCAGGGACGTTGCTGCGGCTTGTAAAGCCGCGCTCCGGCGCGAAAAGCGCGGAGCGCGGGTCTAAGACCCGCAGCAGTGTGGCTAGGCAGGACGCGCAGGAAATAATGATGCTGCGTGCTGAGGTCAGGAACGTTGCTGCGGCTTATAAAGCCGCGCTCCTGGCGCGAGGAGCGCGGAGCGCGGGTCTGAGACCCGCAGCAGTGTGGCTAGGCCAGGCCGCGTAGGAAATAAAGATCCTGCGTGCTGAGGTCAGGAACGTTGCTGCGGCTTATAAAGCCGCGCTCCGGGCGCGAGGAGCGCGGAGCGCGGGTCTGCGACCCCCAGCCGTGTGGGTAGGCCGGACGCGCAGGAAATAAAGTTGCAGCGG
>JBFMDG010000018.1:0-26996 GCA_040754135.1 Verrucomicrobiota bacterium | reverse complement strand
ACAATCTGAACGCCTCCTTCAATGTCATCAAAGGGCGCAGTTACGTCCTTTGCGCGCTCTGGTTTCAGCTCGATGATAACCCTCCGGGATCGATGTATTACGGTGTATTTCGCGCGAACGGAACCAAGAAACCGTCCTGGACGAAGTTCAACACGCAAACAACTTATCAAGGCAAGCGTTCCAACGGCCAGACCGTTACGGCCATTTTGAATTACTTCAACGCCAACGGCGGCATGGCCGTCAACGGATCGCCCTACGACAATGGCGGCACCGCCTGGGCTCATTGGTGGGACTTCGGTTACGTGCAGGATTTCCACGGCGGCAGCATCGGGCGATGCGCCATTTTCGACACGGGTCATCGCGTGCAAATGGGATTCTGGACCACTTACCTCGAAGGCGACAACCACACGCGTCTGCGGTTCCCGACGACGGACGAATACAGCTGGGGCAGCGGCACGCGTCAGGATTTTCAAGGGGGCTACATGACGTGGGATCCGGCCAATGGGGTTCAAGTCGTTTACTTCTAAATCCGGTTCGCGTCGCCGCGATTCCTGCATGGGACCGCGGTGAAAGCAGGTCGAGAAGGCGTTGGTCACGCCAGTGAATTTCAGTGGGCGAGTAAATTTCAGACACTCGCTGCGTCTTTTCTTGTCCCGAGCCCAACGTGATTAGTGCCATTAGGCCCCGACCACAAATCAGGTTGACCCATGAGAAAATGCTTGTAGCCTTTTCCGCTGGTCAACCAGCTTTGAAGATTTTGAAGACGCCGGTTTGGCCTGATGCAGTTGTCATAGAAAAACCAATGCTTTCCGAATGCGCATGAATCTGAACACACGTTACGTTTTTGCCGCGGCTTTGGCCCTGTCGCTTACCCCTTTGGCCTTCGGTCAAACCAACGATGACTTCGTGGGACAACAAGGGCCTCCCGCTGCCGCGCCCGGCCAGTTTATCATCAAGCTGAAACCCGGCGCCAACGCTGCCGCGGTCGCGGCGCGTCACGCCGTCACCACCAAACACGTTTTCCGCGCGGCCGTGCACGGATTTTCCGGCGCCGTGCCGCCCGGACGCCTCCAGGCATTGCAAGCCGATCCAAGCGTCGAGGCAGTTTTTCCTGACCGCATCGTCGGTCTTTTTGCAAAACCCGGCGGTGGAGGCGGCACGAAAGGCCAAGTCGTGCCTGAAGGCGTGAAACGCATCGGCGCGGCGCCCGGAGCACTGGGAACTTTCACCGGCAGCGGCGTCGGTGTTGCCATTGTCGATACCGGATTGGATTTTGCCCACGCTGATCTTCAGCCGTTTGGCTCGATTTCGTTCAGCGCGCACGGCGGCAATGGCCAGGATGATCAAGGCCATGGCACCCACGTCGGCGGCACGGTTGCAGCACGCAACAACAATCAGGACGTGGTCGGCGTCGCCCCCAATGTGACTCTTTATGCGGTGAAGGTGCTCGATTCGAGCGGCAGCGGATCTGACAGCGATGTCATTGCCGGGTTGGATTGGGTGGTTGCCAATGCCGCCACGGCCAATCCGCCGATTCGCGTGGTCAATATGAGTTTGGGCCGCGAAGGTTCGATCGACGAAAACGGCGATGGCCTGCCCGATCCCATGCAGGAAGCGATTCAGCGGTTGAATGCGGCGGGAGTGATTGTGGTTGTAGCCGCGGGGAACGATTGCGGCCTTCAAGTCAGTCAACAAGTGCCCGCCACTTACCCCGAAGTGCTGGCGGTCGCGAGCACCACGGCCAAAACCGGCAAGTTCAACCGATTTGGCGTCGGTATCACCCAGGACACAGCCTCTTACTTCACCACCGACGGCGCTTTCGATGCGCTCAGCGGCGTTGGCGTGACCATTTCCGCGCCGGGCGAAGATCAGGAAGATGTAAACAACGGCTATTTCATTTCATCGATCGGAATACTTTCAACGCGCAATGGTGGCGGCACCGTGCGCCTGTCCGGCACGAGCATGGCGTCACCACATGTCGCCGGAGTGGTCGCGTTGCTTTGGCAACAGGCCATCCAAAACGGCGTCACGCTCACTACCTCAGGCGTTCGCAGTCAGATCCGTTCCTCGGCTTTTGCGATAGGTTCCGCGCCCGTAAACAGCCCCACGGGTTGCTACACTTTCGATGGAGAACGCGAAGGGGTGATCTCCGCGAAAGGGGCGTTGGGTTTATGATTTGATCGACTCCGCCGGACTGGGCGATCGCACTTCCAGGGCAGGAAAGCCAATCCTCTCGGAAACGACCTTTTGTTGCCTATGCAACAAGAAATTGGTTGAGCGCGCGAAGCCTTAGCAATCCCAGCGGGACTGTATCCTCCAGCCCAACCAAGATTGGCGCGCCAGCGCCTCCCTTGGGTCATCGTGAAACAAATCATCAACCGCAAAGCGATTGTGGCGGATGTCGCGCGCGATGGACGGACGGGAGTGGCCGCAACCGGGTTGCGGATGGAAATGATTTGCGGACGATTTCTTCCCAGGAAAGCTCGTTCCTCGCAACCCTGGGCTTTGGGACGGAATCCCGTTGGAATTCTCTACGAGTTTGGACCTTTTGCCGATGCCTCGGGCTTTCCTGTGTCGAAAACCTCGTCGCAAACTTCGTCGAAAGATTTTCGATCGACAAAGTTTGGGACGAAGTTTCCGCAAAGATAGATCGCAAATGCTCAGGGAATCCCGTTGGGATTCTCATCCGATGGGGGCAAATGAATCGTTCAACGCCCGCCGCGTTTGGGATAGGAGGGTTTCTTGATTTCCGGTGGCGGCTTTTGTTTGAGTTGTTTGAGGACTTCCTGAATGGCCCGCTCCAATTGAGGATCTGAACCTTTCGCCATCAGTCCCGGGTCGTCCACCACCGCAATATCGGGATCGACACCGTAGCCTTCGATAATCCAGCCCTTTTTCAGGTCGTAGATGCCGAAGGTTGGCACGGTGACATTTCCGCCATCGATCAGAGGTGGGGCGCCCGTGATTCCGATCAGGCCGCCCCAAGTGCGTGTGCCGATGAGCGGGCCGAGGCCGGCTCTTTGGAAGTAGTAGGGAAAGGCATCGCCGCCGGAACCGCTCCAGCCATTGATGAGCATGGCTTTGGGGCCGTGATGGGCCACGGGCGGCCAGGCCCAATCCTGCCCATCGCGAACGATCCAGTAATTGTGCAGCGGCCGGTTCATCAACTCGACGAAACGATCCGGAATCTGCCCGCCGCTATTGAATCGTTCATCGATAATCAACCCTTGCTTTTCGACCTGGCCGCGGAATTGACGCACGAGTTCGTTTTGGCCGTTGCGACCTGTGTCGGGCACGTAGATGTACCCGACGCGGCCTTGGCTGGCTTCTTCGACACGTTTGCGGTTCGATTCGATCCAGGCGAGGTGCCGCAGGCGTGCTTCGCTGGCGAGTGTCTTCACCAACACTTCGCGCGCCCCATCGAGTTCTGGTTTGTCGTGGATCGAAAGGAGCACGGTCTTTTCGGCGAGTCCTTGAAATGCAGCCCACGGATCAAGCGCCGGATCGACAGGCACTCCGTTAACGGCGAGGAGGTAATCGCCTTCTTTGACATTGATTCCGGGCTCCTTGAGTGGTGAACGCACTTCATTGTCCCAAGCAGCGCCATCGATGATTTTCTTGATGCGGTAAGCGCCGTTTTCGAGGGCGAAATCGACGCCCAAATAACCGACGCCGCGTTCCGGCGAAGATTCCACGGCGCCGCCGCCGCGATAGGTATGAGAGGCGTTGAGTTCCGAAATGAGTTCGCCGAGGACATAGTTCACATCCCAACGGGTGACGGCATCTTCGAGCAACGCAGAATATCGTTGGCGCATGAGCGGCCAGTCCACGCCGTGCATGCCCGGATCGTAAAAGAAATCGCGTTGCAAACGCCAGGTGTCGGTGAAGATTTGCCGCCACTCGGCCACGGGATCGACCATGGCTTCGAGCCCGCTCAGGGCGAGCTTCTTTTCCATCTTCTGATTTTCTTTGATTTCAATGATGGCGTAATCGTTTTTGCTTCGAACGAGCATCTTCTCGCCTTTGGCCGCGAGAAAGAGATCGTCCGCATCCTCCATAATCGTTTTCTCCTCGCGCTTTTTGAGATCGTAAAACAGCACCGGATTTTTTTCGTCCGCCGATCCGGTCCGGGGCAGGCGGCGGTAAACCACTTTGCCTTTGACGACGAAGAGTTCGGCGTAATTGCCGGGCTTGGGAGGGAGTTCGACCAGGCGGCGTTCGAAATCCTCGATATCAATCTCGACCGGTTTCGGCTTTTTCTCTTTATCGCTGCCGGACTTGGCATCGCCCTCTTCATCGGCATCGGTTTTCTTTTCCTCGCCATTCTTGTCCTCTTTCTTTTCCGCATCCTTGTCCTTCTCATCCTTCTCGGATTTCTTCTCCTCATCGTCGTCCTTGCCTTCCTCGTCGTTGCGCGGCGCCAGGGGCGATGGAACATCTTTGCGCAATGAAACCGCCACAATTTTCGTGCTGTTTGGGTAGATCCAGGTGTTATCGAGATCGCTGTAAACCGGCTCGAAATGGCGGTTGGAAAGAAAATAAAGATACTTGCCTTCGGGATCGAAGACCGGTTTTTCATCGCCATAAAAGCCGCTCGTCACTTGATGCCGCTTCTGTTCCCTGGTGTCGTAAAGCGCAATCGCCGTTTGCCGGTTGATCAAGTCCTTCGCGTAAGCAAACCAACGGCTGTCGGCCGACCAGTGAATGGTAAATGCGTTCAAGCCGCCGTGATAGAGCCACATTTGTTGATCGATCTCAGTCGTCTTCTTCGACTCTATATCATGCAGAAAAATCTTCATGGCCTTGTCGATGAACGCGATTTTCTTGCTGTCGGGCGACCAACTCGGCTTGTAACGGAAACCCGCCCCAAGCGTGGTCAGCACTGTTTCCTGGCCCGATCCGTCCGCCGCGCGCAGCGTCAATTCGTATTCCCCGCTCCGATCACTGAAATAAGCCACCTGCTTTCCATCCGGCGACCAAACCGGATAGCGTTCGGCGACGCCCGGGCTGTGGGTCAAATTGCGAATGACCCCGTGTTCGGCAGGAACGGTAAAAATGTCTCCACGCGCCTCGAACAACGCGCGCTTGCCGCTCGGCGAAATCTCCGGACTGCGCAACAGACTCGTCACCGTTTCCAATCTCGGCTTCAACGTGGCGCGATCGGTCACCACACGAATCATCACCTCGCGATATTGTTCATTCGAAAGATCCAGCAGGTAGAGCCTTCCCCCGTTTTCGAACACGATGTCATTCGGACCGATGCTCGGAAAATGAATGTCGAACTCTTCAAAAAACGTGACCTGCTGGAACTTTTCTTTTTTCGTATCGTAAGACCAGATATTGGCGCGCTTGTGCTTGTCGCGATCGGAAAGAAAATAGAGCTTCTCCCCGTGCCACATCGGTTGCGCGTCATTCGCGTCGTCGTGGGTAATGTTCTTGGAGGCAAACGTTTCGAGGTTGAACAACCAGATGTCCGGGTTCATGCCGCCGCGATAACGCTTCCAGGTTCGGAAATCGACGCTGATGGGAATATAGGCGAGCGTCTTGCCATCGGGCGAAATCGCCCCGAATTCCCCGTATGGCACCGGCAATTGAACCGGCAAACCGCCGTCACTCGAAACTCGATAAAGCTGATTAAATCGGTCCTTCTGGCTCGTCATCATGGTGGCGTACAAGATCTCTTTGCCGCCGGGATACCAATCCAGCACGCGATCAGTGGCTCCATGATGGGTGACGCGTCTGGGCAAACCGCCTGAGGCCGGAACGACGTAAATATCCGTGTTGCCGTCGTAATTGCCGCTGAAGGCGATGTGCGTGCCGTCGGGAGAAAACCGGGGGAAGAGCTCCTCGCCGCGCGGCGAACTGAGCCGTTCGGCTGTCCCGCCTGATTTCGGCGCCACCCAAATGTCGCCGGCATACACAAAGGTGATCTGGGTGGCCGACACATCCGGATACCGAAACATGCGCGCATTGATCGGGGCCGCCACCGGCGGATTAGCGGGTTGAGCGGCCGCGCTAAACGGCAGGAATACAGCCAACAAGCCAAGACGCAGCAGTAATCGAAATGGAATGGTTTTGGTTTTCATCGGTAAAATCAGGCTCACAACAGTCAAGGAAATCTGCCCGTGCGTCATAACAAGGAGAGGCGCCTCGAAACAAGCCGAATCGCGGAGACGAGGAGACACTCCCACGAACGGATACGCATCGGCAGCTCGAATTGCAGCGTTCGATTCGGCGTGAAACCTCCTGCGGCATTCATCGCAGTTCCATGCTGAAGAAAGCAGCGCCAACTCAACGGTCCCCGCTCCAGGCGCGCGCGATGGGCCTGATGCGCTTCAAGCAGATCGCCGAGTCCGTGTGCCGGACAGATGTGGTGTGCCGCAATTGCTCATCCTTCAATAAATGCAAAGCAATCGGCAAGAGACGTGGAGTTGAACCGCCCGCCTCGGCGAATGATCTCCTCACGCTGCCTGGCCGAATGCGGTTCCGATGAGCCAGCCTCGTCGCCGGCGCGCGTCCATCATGAATTCCGTTGTTGCCAGTACACCTGAATCGGGAACCTCCTCGTGCCCGCTCGCTCATGAGTTTGTCACCCTCGATGCCAACGAAGCTGTCGCCACCATCGCTTACCAACTCAGCGAGGTCATCGCCATTTACCCGATCACCCCTTCTTCAGCCATGGGCGAATGGGCCGATGCCTGGTCGGCCGCCGGAGTGAAAAACCTGTGGGGCACCGTCCCGGCCGTGGTGGAAATGCAAAGTGAAGGAGGCGCCGTCGGAGCCATTCACGGCGCGCTCCAAACCGGCGCGCTCAGCACCACCTTCACCGCGTCGCAAGGCCTGCTTTTGATGATCCCGAACATGTACAAGATCGCTGGCGAACTGACGCCGGTGGTCTTTCACGTGGCGGCGCGTTCCCTGGCAGCGCAAGGATTGTCGATTTTTGGTGATCACAGTGATGTGATGGCCGCGCGCGCGACAGGATTTGCCATGTTGAGTTCGGGCTCGGTTCAGGAAGCGCAGGATTTCGCATTGATCGCCCATGCCGCCACGCTCCAGACGCGGCTGCCTTTCGTGCATTTCTTCGATGGGTTCCGCACTTCACACGAAATTTCGAAGATCGAGCCCCTTTCAAAGGAAACGGTGCGCGCCATGATTGACGAGCCGCTCGTTTGGCAGCATCGGGCGCGCGCTTTGTCTCCGGACCATCCGGTGCTCCGCGGCACGGCGCAGAATCCCGACGTTTACTTTCAAGCGCGTGAGACGGTGAACCCGATTTATCTCGATGCCCCGGATCGCATTCAGGAAGCAATGAATCGTTTTGCGGGGCTGACCGGGCGCCAATATGGATTGTATGAATATCACGGCGCGCCCGATGCCGAACGAGTGATCATTTTAATGGGCTCCGGTGGGGAAGCAGTGCACGAGACGGTCGATCACCTTTGCGCGCATGGGGAACGTGTGGGCGTGCTCAAAGTGCGGCTCTATCGTCCATGGGATTCACGCCGGTTTGTCGAGGCGTTGCCCCGCAGCATCCGGGCTTTGGCCGTGCTCGATCGCACCAAGGAACCCGGCAGCGCGGGCGAACCGCTCTATCTCGATTGCCTCAATGCGCTCCATGAACAGTGCGCAAATGGCGAACACAAATTCCAATCGTTTCCCGTCATTGTGGGCGGCCGCTACGGGCTCTCCTCCAAAGAATTCACTCCCGCGATGGTCAAGGCGGTCTTTGACAACCTCGCGCAAAACCGTCCGAAAAATCATTTTACGGTGGGCATTGTCGATGACGTCTGCGGCACAAGCCTCGAGTTCGATCCGCAGTTTTCGGTCGAATCGGAGCACACGTTTCGAGCGATTTTTTACGGGCTGGGCTCCGATGGCACCGTCGGCGCCAACAAGGAATCGATCAAAATCATCGGTGAACACACGGATCATTTCGCCCAGGGCTACTTTGTTTATGACTCGCGCAAAGCCGGCGCCATGACAATCTCACATCTGCGTTTCGGTCCGGAACCGATTCGTTCGACCTATCTGATCAACGAGGCGCAATTTGTCGGCTGTCATCAACCTTCCTTTTTGGAACGCTATGATGTGTTGAAACAGATTGTTCCCGGCGGAACTTTTCTCCTTAATTCACCCGAGCCGCCGGAAACCATCTGCCAATCCCTGCCACGTCCCATTCTCCGCGAACTTCAATCAAAACAGGTCCGGTTCTTTGTTATCGACGCCCACAAGGTCGCGCGCGATTGCGGCATGGCCGGAAGAATCAACACCATCATGCAGGTTTGTTTCTTTTCGGTGGCCGGAGTTCTGCCGCCCGCACCGGCCATCGAGGCCATCAAAGACTCGATCCGCAAGAGTTATGGCAAGAAGGGAACGGAAGTTGTGGAAAAAAATCTTCGCGCTGTCGATGAAGCGCTCGCGCATTTGCACGAGGTGCGCGTGCCAGCGGAACTGAGCAGTTCGGTGGAACTGCGTGCTCCCGTGTCAAATCATGCGCCACCCTTCGTGCGCTGTGTTCTGGGCAAAATGATCGCCGGTTGCGGTGATGAGCTGCCGGTCAGCGCCTTGCCAGTCGATGGCACCTACCCGACCGCCACAACCCGCTGGGAAAAACGAAATATCGCGCAAGAAATTCCTGCCTGGGATCCGGACGCCTGCATTCAATGCGGTAAATGCGTTTTCGTCTGCCCCCACGCCGCCATTCGCAGCAAGGCCTACGATCCCACTGCGCTCCATAGTGCGCCGCCGGAATTTCAATTTCGCGAAGCGCGCCTTCCCGAATGGAAAGGGCTGATGTACACGCTGCAGGTCGCGCCGGAAGATTGCACCGGCTGCGGCATTTGTGTCGATGTCTGTCCGGCCCGGAGCAAAACCAATCCCGCTTTGAAAGCGATCCACATGCGGGCACAAGCGCCATTGCGGGAGCGGGAGCGAAAGCACTGGGAATTTTTCCTGGCCATACCGGATCGAGATCGGCGCGAAACGGGTGTTCGGAGCGTGCGCGAACAACAGGTGCAACGACCGCTCTTTGAATTCTCGAGCGCGTGCGCCGGGTGCGGCGAAACACCCTACTTGAAACTGCTTACGCAATTGTTTGGCGATCGGCTGCTGGTGGCCAATGCCACCGGCTGCTCCTCGATTTACGGCGGCAACTTGCCGACCACGCCCTGGAGCCAGAATGCCGAAGGACGCGGACCTGCCTGGGCAAATTCTTTGTTCGAAGACAACGCTGAATTTGGCCTTGGGTTTCGCGTGTCGCTCGACAAACAACGAGAGTTCGCCGCGGAATTGCTCCAGCAATTTGCCCCGGTGGTGGGCGAAACTTTGATTCATCGCATTCTCACGTCGCCGCAGAAGGACGAAGCCGATTTGTTCGAACAACGCCTGGCCATCGAAGAGCTCGAAGCCCGCCTCGCCGCTCTGGACACTCCGCCAGCTCAGCGGCTCCTTGCGGTCGTGAACGCTCTCGTGCGGAAGAGCGTCTGGATTGTCGGCGGCGACGGCTGGGCTTACGACATTGGTTATGGCGGGTTGGATCATGTTTTGGCGAGCGGGCGCAATGTGAAAGTGCTCGTGCTCGATACCGAAGTCTATTCCAACACCGGCGGCCAGATGTCGAAAGCGACGCCGCGCGGAGCGGTGGCACGATTTGCCTCAGGCGGCAAACCCGCTCGCAAAAAAGATCTCGGATTGATTGCCATGACTTACGGTCATGTCTATGTGGCAAGCGTCGCGATGGGTGCGAAGGACGAGCATACGCTCAAGGTGTTTCTCGAAGCGGAAGCGTATGATGGTCCTTCGCTCATCATTGCCTACAGCCATTGCGTTGCGCACGGCATTCAAATGGCTACCGCCATGCAAAACCAAAAGGCGGCCGTGCAATCCGGCCAGTGGCTTCTCTATCGTTTTCATCCGGACCGCGCGAAACAAGGGTTGAACCCGCTGCAACTCGACTCCGCTCCGCCCAAACTGCCCATCGAGAATTATCTTCAGCTTGAAAACAGGTTCCGCATGCTGACCAAGAGCAAACCGGAGGAGGCGCGAAAGTTTTTTCAACAGGCGCAATGGGATGCGCAAGCGCGGTGGGAGTTTTATCAGCACCTTGCCGCGCGCGGACATGAACCGAAAAACTGACCAACACTCCGCCACTCCAGCGCTCCGAACTCTGTCCGATTTGCAGGCGGGAGAACCGTCGAAGCGCTGGCGCCAAGGCGGAGTGTTGGCAGGGCGAGCGGGACCGATGTGAACGATTGCGCTTCGCCGCGATCCGTTGCGTTTCGGCGTCTTGGGATTTCCGCTCGCCTCCCGAGGCAGCGCGGCTTACGCTCTCGTGATGCCATGAAAAGTCCACGTCGATGGTTGATCGCGCTGCTCCTGGCCACGGTGGGATGCGAGCGGCACGAAAGTCAGGTTGAATTGAATGCGGCCGATGCGGATTTTGACGCGGCCCGAAAGCGCATGGTGGAAGATCAACTCGCCTCGTTGGAACGCGGCATTACCAATCGCAAAGTCCTTCAGGTCATGTCTGAGGTGCCGCGTCATGAGTTCATCCCCAAATCACAGCGCCGATCGGCTTACGGCGATTTCCCGCTGCCCATCGGCTATGGGCAAACGATTTCCCAGCCTTACATCGTTGCCTTCATGACCGAACAGCTCGATCCCAGGCCGGACGAGCGCATCCTCGAAATCGGCACCGGCTCCGGTTATCAGGCCGCCATCCTCTCGAAAATGGTCGAGGAAGTTTACACCATCGAAATCGTCGAACCGCTGGCCCGTCGCGCGGAAGCGGATTTGCAACGCCTGGGCTATACGAATGTCTTTGTGCGCGCCGGCGACGGCTACAAAGGCTGGCCGGAGAAGGCGCCATTCGACGCAATTATTGTGACCTGCGCGCCGGATCACGTGCCGCAGCCGTTGATCGATCAATTGAAGGAAGGTGGTCGAATGATCATTCCTGTGGGCGAACTTTTGAATCAGAGCCTTTATCTGCTCGAGAAAAAGGGCGGCCAGGTCAAGCGCCGCGCGGTGCTGCCGGTGCGGTTTGTGCCCATGACCCGGAAGGACGAGAAACCGTGACCGGCAGAGCTGCCGCCCGTCGCGGCCCACCCCACTTGCAGGTCGGACAATTTCCGGATGCGGGAAGTGCTGCAACGAAGCGCGTCCCATCATTGATGGCCGGATGCCGGTAAATCGATCCCGTTGAATGCACGCTCCTGTCATTTCCCCTGCGCGATCCCTTGGACTGGTAAGCGGCACGGCCATGGTCATTGCCAGCATGATTGGCACGGGCGTTTTTACCACGAGCGGTTTTTTACTCGCGGATCTTCAATCGCCCTGGCTGGTGCTATTGGCGTGGTTCATTGGCGGGTTGCTCGCCATGTTCGGAGCCTTGAGTTACGGCGCATTGGCCCGGCACATTCCGGAATCGGGCGGTGAATACATTTTTCTCTCGCGCACCGTGCATCCATCTGCGGGCTACATCGCCGGGTGGATTTCACTCTTGGTCGGCTTTTCCGCCCCGATGGCCGCGGCAGCGTATGGGTTCGGTGAATATACGAAGAGCTGGTTTCCTGGAATGGCGCCGAAAGCCACTGGCTCCTGGTTGATTCTGCTCTTTTGTTTCCTGCACGCCGCGCATGTTCCCAGCGGCGCAAGAATTCAAAACGCCACCGTCATTCTGAAAGTAGCGCTGATCCTGCTCTTCCTCGCGTTCGCCTTTCCACGGTTGAATCATTTTCCGGCGGAAACTTTTTCTGGCGCGGGTTTGCCGAGCTTTGGCGTGTCTTTGGTCTGGATTTCATTTTGTTATTCGGGCTGGAACGCCGCCGTTTACATCGGCAGCGAAATGAAAGAACCAGAAAAAACTTTGCCGCTTTCGCTCGTTTTAGGAACGGGGGTCGTCATCGCGCTCTATCTTGCGTTGAATGCCGCGTTTTTGTTTTCCACCCCAGCCGAAAATCTGGTCGGCAAACTGGAAATCGGCCGCATTGCCTCGTCTGCACTCGGCGGCCCGCTCTGGGCCGAAAGCCTCACCCTCCTGATCGCTCTCGCCCTCGCCACTTCCGTTTCGTCGATGATGATGGCGGGACCGCGCGTTTATGCACGCATGGCTGGCGACGGATATTTGCCGAGCTGGATGGCGCCCTCCGCCGGCCCGCCACGCGCGGCCATTTTCTTTCAATGCCTCGTTGCCCTGCTCATGTTATGGACAGCCACTTTTCAAAGCCTGCTCACCTATATCGGTTTCACTCTCGGCCTGAGCACCGCGGCCACTGTCGTCGGTCTGTTGCGGCTGAAAGCGCAACAACAAGACAAACTCCCTGTCGCGGGATGGCCAATCGTGCCCATTTTGTTTTTGTTCGGAGTTCTGGGCATCACCGGATTTTCCATTGCACAGCGGCCGGTCGAGAGCGCGTTCGGTTTGCTGACCATTGCGATCGGTTGGCTGGCTTGGCGCGTCACAGGAAAAACCACATGACTCACGCCATGACGAGAAGGAAAAGGTCTCGATTTTTTTCGCGAAACTCCGTGGGTCCACTCACGATTCGGGCATGAATTGCTCGGTCCAGGTTGGACCTTCGCAGCGTGGGCCTTCTTTCGTCCAAACCAAGCGATCAATGCACATGCGGCGGCTGGTCATGTCCAAATCCCACGCGTGATAAACAAAATACTCGGTTCGATTGTCCGGTCCGACAACGACCGACAGATGACCTGGGCCAAGCACGCGGTTCGGAACCGTCTTCATGACACGCGGCCCGCTGGCATTGCCTGCATCTGAATACGGCCCGAGCACCGCGTCCGCGATGCCATAATCTACGCCGTAAGTGTCATTCAAATAACAGCCGCCACTGTAAAGGCAAAAATAGCGGCCTTCCTGTTTGCGCACACAAGGACCTTCCAGCGTATGCCAGTCAAATGTTCCGCCGTACATCGCCATTTCGCGATTAGCCTGAAACCGCTGCCAATCGTGCCGCGCGCGCAGCACCACACGCGGATTGCCTTCGAGCCGCACCATGTCCAGCAGCCGGTCAACCACTAAAGCCGTGCCGACGCGCACACCGCCGTCGGTATCGAGAAAATCGCGCGCATAGAACAGATACCATTGACCGTCGTCATCGCAGAACGGATGAGCGTCGATCGCGAAAGGGCAATGGTGCGCATCAGGCATGAGCAATCCGAGATCTTCATAAGGACCTTCGGGGCGGGAACTGGAGGCGACGCGCAATTGGTGGTGCAATCCTTCGGTGGCGACCGAGTAATAGAGAAAGAATTTTCCGGATTGCACAGCGACTTCGGGCGCCCAGAATGCGGCGCCGCGCGCCCAATCCGGGACGTGCAAAGCGCCGCCGAGCGACGACCAATTCACCAGATCAGCCGATCGCAGGATTGGAAATGCCAGTTCCTCGCCGTGCGTGCGGTAGCTTGTCATCTCCGACTCGCCGGCATGGATTTTCGGAATGACTGGTCCGGTGCCGACCGCGTAATATACCCCTTTGAATTTCCAGACAAACGGATCCGCAAAATAAAATGGATAAACTGGATTGATGTAAGAACCCATGAGCGTCCTCCTGACCGGTAGTTTAGCTTAGGGCCACAATCGCGACAAATGAGGAAACGATGCGCTTCTCGAGAGTCAAAATGGAAGTTCCTCCATGCCGAAGGCTATCGGCCAAGCTGCATCAGTAATCCGGGCCCAACGAGGCACGCGGCATTTCAACTACAATAAAACTTCCCGGATCGGATCGGCTTTTTCCTCGACGCGATGGAAGATGGGCAAACCGGGCAAATCGTACTCCGCATAAGGATCGATTCCCAGGGCGGTGAATATCGTGGCAAAAAGGTTTTTCTCGTTGAAGGGCTTCTCGATCACAGCCACTCCGTCTTCATCGGTAGCGCCGACGACTACGCCGCGCCGGATGCCGCAACCGGTCAACGCGAGGCTCCAGGCATCGGGATAATGATCCCGTCCGCGCGCCGTGTTGAGTGTGGGAGTGCGGCCGAATTCCCCCATGATGACGACCAGCGTGCGATCGAGGAGGCCGCGTTCTTCCAGATCGTTGACGAGGTGGAAAATGATTTTGTCGAGGTCGGGAACGAGCATTTGATAAATCTCGTTGTGGAAGACGTGCGAGTCCCAGGGCATGCCATTGGCCACCATGACAAACGGAGCGCCATTCTCGACGAGATGCCGCGCCAGCAGAGTGTGCAGGCCGAAAGTGCCAGGTCCATACCGTTCCTTGTCGCGCGCCGGAAGGCGTTCCAGATCGAACAGGTGCGCGCAGCTCATGAGGCCTTTCACACGTTCGAAGACGGCGTTTTGCGACGACGCCGCTGCGCTGCGTCTTTCGTTCTCAAATTTTTTCGTGAAGAATCTGCGCAAGGCCTCGCGCTGTTCGTGGTCCTCCGACGAGAGATCGGCCAGGCGTTGGACATCGGGAATTTTATATTCGCCTCCCACGCGCACGGGTCCGTACTGCGCGCCGAGCCAGCCGGCCCAGTTACCGGCTTTGAAGGTTTTGAATTCATTTCCTTCGGGGCAGGGATCGAGCAAAATGAAATTCGGAATGGGACTGTCGAGCTGGCCGAGCTGCTGAGCGAGCACCGAACCGAGCGTTGGCCGAATAAATGGCGGACGTGGAGCGGCGCCGCGATTGAGCAGATCGATGCCTTGAAAATGTTCGCTTTGGTTTGTTTTCATCGACCGCACCACCGCGAGTTTGTCAGCGATGCTGGCGCATTTCGGCATGAGTTCGCTGAAATGGATTCCGGGAAGTTTGGTGGGAATGCTTCGGAAAGGTCCGCCGGTAATTCGGCCTGGTTTCGGATCCCAAGTTTCAAACTGGCTCGGAGCGCCGCAAAGCCAGAGCAGGATGCAATGCTTTTGTTCGCGCCTCGCTTTTTGCGCGAAGGCCGGCAACGAAAACAACCCACCCCAGCTCAACATCGATACCGCGCCCGTGCCCACAAGCCCCTGCAGAAAAATCCGGCGATGAATGGCATGATCCGGCCCGCCGCAACCTGTGTATGGAACGTTTCGAGGCATGGATGCGGAATGTCGGTTAATGGTTGAGTTGGAATTCGGCGCTGGCCAGCAGAGCCCAAACGAGCTGTTTTGCTCCCGGTTCGATCGGGCGATCGGCCAGATAACGCAGCGATTCGCGCATCTCATCCGCAGCCGGCTCGCGCCCCAGGATTGCCTCGAAAGCGCGGCGCACTCGCTCTTTGGCGTCGCGCGTTTGCACCAATCGCCCCACGAGATTGCTTTCACGCGCATCGAGTAACTCGTGAAATTTTGGATTATTCGAAAGAAACATGGCTTGCTGCAACGTGGCGTTGTACTCCGGCGCAAATGAATCAGGAAAATACTTTACGAACGCGCGGCGCACTCCGGATTCATCCGCACTCGAAGGAGGCCTCGATGCCTTGCCGGGCGCCGGTCCCGTCGCCACCAAAACCGATCGGGCCAATGTTTCCGCTGAAAGCGGTTTTTCCAGAGCGCGCGCGAAAGCTTCAGGTGGCGATGGTTTTGAACCGCGCGGACGGGAATCGAGCTGATAGACCTTCGTGAGCATGATCGTGCGGATGAGGCGCCGGATGTCATACCCATTGCTGGCGAAGTCCTGGGCGAGCCATTCGAGCAATTCCGGATGGCTCGGAGGATGTTTCGAATCCATCAAATCTACTGGATGCACCAGGCCACGGCCGAGCAGCATGGCCCAGACGCGGTTGACGAAAGCGCGCGCCAGCAATGGATTCTCCTGCGTGACCACGCCGGCGAGCTTCTCGCGACGCGAGAATTTGGGCACGGCGGGGCGGGGCGGCTTCTCTTTCTCTTTGGGTGGCGGGACCAAATATTTTTCCGGCGCATCTTCTTCCTTCACATTGTCCGCCGGACGATCTTCCGGAATCGTTTTGCCCGTCAGAAAAGTGAGGATGGCCGGTGAAGTTTCCTTTTTCAGGTTGGCATAATTGACGAAGCCGCCGATGGCCGATTCGGCGAGGCCGATGCCTTCGGCGGTCTCCACATTTTTCGAGCGATTGAACGCCGCCACCAGGCCCCAGTAGTGTTTTTGTTCGATTTCACTGGCGAGCGGGTGGTTGTGGCATTGGGCGCATTTGACCTGCACGCCGAAGGCCAGCGGCGCCACGGCTTCCGCCATTTCCTGTGCATTGTTGCGCCGTTCGTAAAGGAACCAGATGGCGCCGCGATGTTGCGGCGCGGACGGACGCGCCAGGATCAGATCGTGAACGATTTGATTCCAGGGACGATTCTCTCGAAAAGCGTTTTCAAGATAGGCAAACCAAAGATGCTTCTTGCGTTCATTCTCGATTTTTTCATCCTTGCGCTCCATCAAGACCACATCAAAAACCTCGCGCATATGACGCGCGTACTCGTCACTCGCCATGAGGGCATCGATGAGCCATTCGCGTTTCCGGGGATCCCGATTTCGGACGAACACGCCGGCTTCTTCGGTGGTGGGAATCCGGCCAATCAGATCCAGAAACGCTCGGCGCACGAAGGTACGATCGTCGCAAATGCGCGCTGCTTTCACGCGGCGTTCTTTCCAGCCGATTTCGATGAAATGATTGATGGCGCTGCTGGCAGGCATCCCGGCGGGTGGACGCCAGGCGATGGCGTTGCGTTCGGATTTTCCATTCGACGTTTGCCAGTCGGCGCCGGAGGCCACACGGTCCGAGGCGAGGCTGTTTGCGCCGGGAAGCTTTTCAATCCACAACCGGATGAGCGCGATCTTCTCCTCGCCGAGCGGTTTGTTTTCTGCGGGCGGCATGCGCGGATCAGCGCCATCGTGAAGAAATTTGAAAAGCAAACTTTCATCTGGTTTGCCAGGAACAAGCGCCGGACCGCGTTCGCCCCCTTTGAGAATGGCTTCTATAGATCGCAAATCGAGTCCGCTTTTCTGCTTCGCGCCCCCGTGGCATTTGACGCAATGCTCGGTGAGCAACGGTTCAATGTGCGCCTTCCATAGCGATGCTGAATTTAATCCGGTGGGTGGGGCGTCGGAGTTGGCATTCGTGGAAATCGTCAGGGCTGCGCCAAAGAGCCAGGCCCGAATCACGAAGCGGCTGGATGTGGCGAAGCGCATTGTGCGAGGAAATTATCAAACGTTCCAACGAGCCGGCCACAAGAAACTCAGTCCAGCAATGCCGCTTATTTCATTGCCCCGCGGACCTGCGCGATGCTGCTCGTGCATGTCATCCAAAAGCGCGCGATCTGGCGGCGTTCTTTCCATGCGACGATCGCTGCGAGCAAAGCAACGATTGCTGCCGGCCATGGTTCGGGTATGGGAACGACTTCACCGGTGGGAAGAATGCCTGCGACAAACAAGCCGCTGACGCCGTTGGGATTCTCGAACCGGATTTGCGCCAGCTGGCCAGCGGTCAATCCAGTGAGCGCATTTCCAAAATAAAGTTGATCGGATCCGCCGCCGTATCCTGAACCATTCCAGTTCCGCACAATCAGAACCGTATCGGGAGTCCAGCTGATCGCGGAGCTGTTGGCAAAACTCAAGACGCTGTCCGCATCCCCGAGATCGATGTATGAATTCGCGCTCAACGTGAGGGTGCCGAGCGTTTCATCGTAACCTCCCGTCGCAAACGTGCCGCCGTTGAGATCCATATTTGTGGAATCGCCGATTCGATCGCTCGCTCCGAGCAGCAAGGTCCCTTCGATGATCGTGATATTTCCGGCGAAGCTGCTGGCGGCATTGAGCGTCAGTGTGCCTGCGCCTTCTTTGGTGAGCCCGCCGGTGCCGCTGATCGCCGCGCCGACGGTTGTGTTTCCGGCGCCGGCCACGGTGAGTGCATGGCCATTATTATCAATGGCGCCGTTCAGCGAGAGCGTATCGGCATCTGAAGCGATCGTGGCTGCGGAACCGAGCGTCACGGCGCCCGCCCAGGAATTATTGCCACTGACATTTCGAAGCGCGCCATCATTTGAGACGCCGCTGCCATTCAAGGTGAGGGCTTCGACGCCGATGGCCACTGCGCCTTGCAATTGCAACGCGCCGCCGGAATTAACAATCGCGCCCGCAACCGTGCTGCCGAGCGCATCGGCATTCTGCAAATTGACTGCGCCAGCGTTGATTGTAGTGACGCCTGTAAAAGTGTTGGCGCCGGTCAAGGTGATGGTTCCCGCCCCTTGTTTTTCGATCGCACCGCTCCCGCTGATGACCCCGGCGAAAAGGGTAGAATTGGCGTCGCCCAAAGTGAGCGTGCCGCTGCCGAGAGTGACTTGAGCCGTTGAACTGCTCGCAGCCAATGATCCAATGGTTTCGTTTTGCCCATTCAAATCGAGCCGGCCCGAGGCATTGATGGTTACCGCCGCGCCATTCGCAATTTGATTCGCTGCGCTCAACTGAACCATATCAGCGCCCGCTCCACCGCTGCCGTCACCGATGGTCAGATTTCCGGCGATGGCATTTAAGCCGGCGGTTTTGTTCAGCAGCACGGTTCCGGCGTTCACAGTAGTCGCGCCGCTGAATGTATTGGCGGAGGTCCCGGATAAGGTCAGCGTGCCGCCGTCATTTTTCGTCAAGCCGCCTGATCCGCTGATCACGCCTGTCGCGGTGACGTTGCCTGCGCCGCCGATGCTCAAGGTGTGACTGCTGTTGTCGATCGCGCCGCTCAAGCTCAACGAATCCGCGTCGGCATAAACCAGCGAAGCCGCTCCCAGCGTAATGGCTCCGGCCCAGGAGTTGTTGCCACTCACGCTGCGAAGGGCTCCGTCATTCGCAATGCCGCTGCCATTGAGCGTCAGCGCTTCGGAACCGATGGCGAGCCCGCCGGAGATTTGCAAACTGGCACCGCTTTGAACGGTGGAACCGGCGGCAGTGGCGCCGAGCGCGGACGCGTTTTGAAGATTCAAAACTCCCGCGCTGACGGTGGTTGCGCCCGAGTAAGTGTTGGCAGCGGAAAGCGTCAGTGTTCCAGCGCCGCTCTTGGTCAAAGCGCCATTCGAGATGACCGCGCTGACGTTCATATCACTGGCTGCCGCGCCATCGGCAATGGTGAAGGTGCGTGTGGCGCCGCCAAGATCGAGGTTTCCGGAAATCGTGGCTGCTGCGGCGGCGGCGTTGCCGGTGACATTTCCGCCGAGGATCAACGCTCCGGAACCTGAGGAGACGGTGCCGGCGGTCATGCTGAGTGAGCCGATCGTTTCGTTGAAATTGTTCAGGTTCAGCGTGGCGCCGCTCGCCAACGAAACCGCCAGGCTATCGGCGAGGCGTTCGCTTGCCCCCAATTGCACCGTGCCGGCATTGATGTTCAAGCCGCCGGTGAAGGTGTTGTTGGCCGAGAGGTTTAAAACGCCCGCGCCTGCTTTGGTCAATGTGCCATTCGAAATGACCGCTGAAATGTCCATGTCATTGGCCGCCGCCCCATCGGCAATCGTGAAAGTGCGGGAGCCGTTCAAATTCAGATTACCCGAGAGCGTCGCCGCACTGGCGCTGGCATTTCCGGTCACGTCGCCACCCAAAACAAGGCTGCCGGTTCCAGTCGTTATCGCGCCGCCGGTCACACCCAATGAGCCGATCGTTTCCGTGAGATTGTTCAGATCGAATGTGGCGCCGGACGAAATATGAACGGCCACGGTATCGGCGATGCGTTCGTTGCTCGAACTCAACCGCAACGTCCCGGCGCTGAGAGTGAGATCGCCGGTGAACGTGTTGTTGCCGGACAACGTGAGGATTCCCGCGCCATCTTTGGTGAGCGTGCCGGAGGTGGTGCCAATGACGCCACTGAGGGAGACATTGCCAGCGCCACCGACGGTCAGGTTTTGGCCGGAACCGAGAATGTTTCCGCTCAAGGTGAGCGTGCCCGAGTCCGAATTGATGCGAGTAGCGCTGCCCAGTGTAATGTTGCCGCTCCAGCTATTGTTATCGCTGACATTGCGTAGCGCGCCCGCGGAGCTGATGCCGGTGCCGTTCAGGCTTAGGGATTCTGAGCCGACGGCAATCGTGCCTTGCAATTCCAGAGCGGCGCCGCTGGCCACGGTTGTCCCCGCCGCAGTCGATCCCAGGGCGGAGGTGTTGCGAATATTGATCACGCCCGCGTTCAACGTCACCGCGCCGCTGAACGTGTTGGCGCCGGTGAGAATTAAAGTCGAGCTGCCCACTTTGGTGAGTCCGCCACTACCGCTGACGACGCCGCCGAGCGTCAACGTTCCTGCGCCGGTTGTATCGACGAAATTCGTGGCATTGAGCGCGATTTTGTTATTGATCGTTTGGTTGTTCGCGGAGCGCTGCATGAGGCTGGGCAAAATGCCATCGAACGTGAGCGTCCGTTCATCCAGCGAACTCAATGTGAAGCTGCTGGCATTGGTATTGAACCGGAGCGAATTGACGGTGAAATCAAGATCCATGTCCGGCGTCAGTCTCGTGCTGCCGTCGAACGCCACGCGTGTGGTCAAGCCGCCAATAGGAGAACTGTTGTCGTCCCAGTTTGCGTTGACAGTCCATTTGTTTTGCGACGCGTGGCCGCCGTCCCAGGTATCGTAGAATTGTTCGGTGGGCAGGAGGAAAGTCCAGATGCTGCCATAACCGGGAATGGTTTGATTCGCGGCACTGGTCGTGGCCACGGCGCCGAAGCCGGCGAAATAAATATTCTCGAGAAACGCGGAGCTCATCGAGTTGACCGACTGAAACGCGAATCGATCCACACCATCTTCCCAATTGTAAACAATGAGCGGGCTGGAAGGTGAGTTCCCGTCGTCGTTGAACATGAAATAATTGGCCGCTCCGGTGGTGCCGAAGTCGAGCGTGCCGTTATTGAAACTGAGGTTGTTGACCCGCTCGGTGAACGTGGCGAGATCGAGCGTGCCGCCGGAAAGATCGAGCGCACTCGAATCACTGATGCGCTCGCTCGCGCTCAGCGCCAGGGTGCCGGCACTGATCGTCGTGGCGCCAGTGTAGGTGTTGTTGCCGCTCAGGGTCAGCGTGCCCGAACCGGTTTTCGTCAAGCCGTCCGCCCCTGAGCCGGCGCCATCGGAAATCACACCGCTCACAGTCAGCCCCCCCGCGCCCACGTTGAGGGTCAAGGTTCTGGCCTGATTATTTTCGGCGAGCGCAACACCGCCCGAAATTGTGGTTGTGGCCTCGTTGCTGATCGTAAGCGTGCGGTTGCCACCGGTATGCGTCCAGGCGCCGCTGAACGTGAGGGCGTCCGTGCCGCCGATCGTAACATCCCCATCGATTGTGGCGTTGTTGCTGATGTTGCGTGAGCCGCTGGCTAAAAGCGTGCCTCCCGACAGCGTCAAAGCGCCGGAACCAAAAGCGTTGTCGTGGCCGGCGGAGATCGTGCCTGCGCTCAATGAAACTCCACCGCTAAACGTATTGTTGGCGTTCAATGTCAGCGTACCCGCTCCTTCCTTTGCGACTGCGCCTGTCGTCGTGGAAATGAGGCCATCAATCGTCACATTCCCCGCGCCACCGATTGTGAGGTTTTGCGCCGCCCCGGTGATATCGGTCAGAGTCAGCGTGCCGGCATCGGAATGAATGCGTGCGGCGCTTCCCAAAGTGACGGTGCCGCTCCAGCTGTTATCGCCGCTGATGTTGCGCAAACTTCCGCCGGAGCTGATGCCCGAGCCGTTAAGCGTCAACGATTCAGATCCTACGGAAATTCCCCCTTGAAGTTGCAAAGCCGCGCCGCTGGAAACCGTCACCCCCGCCGCAGTCGTTCCGAGGGCATTCGCATTTTGCACATGAAGCACTCCGCTGTTGACCGTGGTCGCGCCGGAAAAAGTATTGGCGCCAGAGAGGGTCAGCGTTCCGGTTCCTTGTTTGACAATGCTGCCGGAACCCGAGATCACTCCCGCGAATGTGGTGCTCGAGCTGTCGCCGATGGTGAGGATTCCGCTGCCCAGAACAATTTGACTGCTCGAACTTGAAGCGGCCAAAGAGCCGATCGTTTCGTCAAAACTGTTCAAATCGAGGCGGCCACTGCTGGAAATGGTAACCGCAGCACTATTCCCAATTTGATTGGCTGCGCCCAATTGAACGATGTCGGCCCCGGCTCCACCGGCGCCATCGCCAATCGTCAGCTGTCCGGCGAGGGCGTCGATGCCGGCGGTTTTTCCAAGCACGAGGGTTCCGGCATTGACCAGCGTTTCCCCTGTGAAGGTATTCGCGCTCGATCCGCTCAAAGTAAGGGTGCCGGCGCCGTCCTTGGTCAACGTGCCCGATCCGGTACCCAGCACGCCACTCAAAGTAACATTCCCAGCGCCGCCGATAGTGAGGCCCATTCCTGATCCGGAGATTGCGCCACTGAGAGTGAGTGTGCCGGCGTCCGAGTTAATGCGCGTCGCACTGGCAAGCGTGAGCGACCCGGACCAACTGTTGTTGCCGCTGATATTGCGCATCGCACCGGAAGAACTGACGCCCGAGTTATTCAGCGTCAACGCTTCCGCGCCGATGGCAATGCCGCCTTGCAATTCGAGCGCCGCGCCGCTGGCCACGGTCGTGCCCGCACTCGTCGAGCCGAGCGCGTTACCGTGTTGCAAATTAAGCACGCCAACACTCACGGTGGTTTCACCGGAAAAAGTGTTGTTGCCCGAGAGAATGAGAGAGGCATTGCCAATTTTTTCGACCCCTCCGGAACCGCTGATCACGCCGCTGACGGTCAGCGAACCAGCGGCAGCAAGGTCGAAAATGGTGGTGGCATTCAAAGCCACGGCGTGGCCGATGGTCTGTTGATTTGCCGATTCGTGAATGAGACTGGGCAAGATGCCATCGAAGGTCAGGGTTCGAGAGGAAGACGAGGTAAGCGAAAAACTTCCCGCACCCGAAGCGAACTTCAGGGCGTTCAGCGTGAAATCGGTATTGAGGTCGGGGGTCAGCCGGGTCGAACCATCGAAAGCGACTTTGGCGGTATTGCCGCTGGTGGGGGCGACATCTCCGACCCAGTTCTGGCCAAAAGTCCAGCCATTTTGCGAAGGATGCCCTCCATCCCAGGTGACAAAACTGGATCGTGGCAAAAGAAAGGTCCAGATCGACCCGTAACTGCCGATGGTTTGGTCCGGATCACTGGTGGTAGCGCCCGCGCCGAATCCCGAGAAATAAATGCCATCGAGAAACGCGGTCGATAGCGAATTCGAGTTGGCGGAAACAAACGCAAAGCGATCGATGCCTTCCTGCCAGTTGAGCACATTGAGCGTTCCGGAAGCGGCGCCCCCTCCATTGATGAGGAAATAATTGGCCGTCCCGGTGGTGCCGAAGTTCAAGGTGCCATTGTTGTAACTGAGGTCGCCGACGCGGTCGCTGAAGGTGCCGCTCAATTGCAAGGTGCCGCCATTAACGGCCACCGCGCTGGAATCAGAAATACGATCATCGGCGCCCCACGCGAGGGTGCCGGCACTGATTGTGGTCGCGCCGGTGTAGGTGTTGTTGCCACTGAGCGTGAGTGTGCCGGTGCCTTCTTTGGTCAGCGCGCCGGTGCCGGTGGTGATCGCGCCGCTGAGCGTGGTATTTCCAGCGCCACTGACGGTGAGGTTGTGTCCCGAGCCAGAAATCCCGCCGCTCACCGTCAAAGTTCCCGCATCGGAAGCGATTCGAGTCGCGCCACTCAGTGTGATGTTGCCGGCCCAACTGTTCGCGCCGCTGATGTTGCGCAGCGCGCCGGCCGAGCTGATGCCAGATCCGGTTAAGTTGAGCGCTTCGGCACCGACCGCGATGCCGCCTTGCAATTCGAGCGCGGCGCCGGAAGCCACGGTCACGCCGTTGGCGGTGGTGCCGGTGGCATTCGCATGCTGCAAGTTGAGCACACCATTGTTCACTTGCAGCGCGCCTGTAAAGGTGTTGTTGCCCGTCAATGTCTGGGTGCCGGTGCCTTGCTTGACCAGTGATCCGGTTCCCGAGATTTCTCCGGCGAAAGTGGTCGAAGTGGAATCGCCAAGCGTCAACGTGCCGGAACCAAGGGCGAGCCGAGCGTCCGAACTGCTGGCCGCAATCGAAGCAATGGTTTCATTGTTCCCGTTCAAATCGAGCCGCCCACTCGATTGGATGGTGATTGCCGAGGTGTCGGCGATCTGATTCGCGGCTGTCAACTGAAGGATGTCTGCGGCAATTCCGCCCGAGCCATCGCCAATGGTGATGTTACCGGCAATGGCAGTTGCGCCGCCCGATTTGCTGAGGATCAGCGTTCCCTCATTGATATAGGTTGTGCCAGAAAATGTATTTGCCGCGGCGCCGGAAAGCGTTAGAGAACCCGATCCCGCTTTGATAAAATCCGCCGAGCCACTGATCGCTCCGGAAAAGGTGGTCATTGCGGAATTTGAAACCGTAAAGGTCCGCGAAGATGACCCGAGATTCATGTTTCCGGAAAGCGTCAGTGCATTCGATCCGCTCACAGTAAAATTGCCGCCCACAGTCACGGCTTCATCCAGGATGCGCGACCCGCCGCTGGCCAGGATCGTGCCGCCGTCGATCGTCAATGTGCCTGTGCCCGCCGCGCCATCATGGCCAAGTTGCAACGTCCCGGCGCTGAGTGTGAAGCCGCCGCTGAACGTGTTATCGGCATTCAGCGTGAGCAGACCGCTGCCGGTTTTGGTGAGCGCAAAGGCGCCGGAGATGACGCCGTTGATGATGAAATCGCCGGACCCATCCATTTGCATGGTGCGATTTCCGCTCAAGACCACGCCCGAATTCAGAGTCATGGTTGCCGAGGCATTGTTCGTGAGAGTGTTGCCAAGGGTCAGGGTGAAATTTTCGAGTGTGAAGCTGACGGCGCCACTGAAGCCGAGGACCCCATTGACGGTGCGATCAGATTTTAAATCGATGATTTGGGCCGAGCTGACGAAAGCATCATTGAAGAGAATGCTGTCGGAGGGAGTGGGGACGTTATTCGGGCTCCAATTCGCGGCCACATTCCAGAAGTTATTGCCGGTCCCTGCGTCCCAAAGCACCTGGGCATGAGTAGAACGCGTGCCCGTTTGCTCGAAGCAGAAAGCAAACAACAGGAACGGCAATATTTTACGACGAGTCACCAGTTCAGTTCCACGCAATGCCAGCCAGCGATCACATCATTTGCGCCATGATCGAGACCCTTCAGAGTTTCAGATTTTGAGCAGGCCAAAAGTTACTGAACGATCAAACGTGGTTTCCGAAAGGGGCGGCGGCGTGTCTTGCGGCGCCAGACGGCGGCTCAACATCGCGGGCCGTTCCCTTCTGGAAATCTCAGGATTCACAAGACTTATCCATAAAACCGAAGCGATTTAAAACTTATTTTTTCAATCAAAAGCTTGGCTTTAAAGAACTTTCCGAACTCAGGCTGTTCGTTGCGGGTTACGCACTGCCAACTTTTCTTAGCAAATTACGACCCCTTGAAACAATCCTTGAGCGCGTGGGCAATCCCTGAAAATGGCCTCGGGGATTCCCCTGATGCCATGTTTCATCGCGGATATCGATGCGGCTTCAGAGGGGCTGCGGCGTGGCGCATGCGAGTTGGAACGGGGCAGATTTCCATTGAATCCTTAAGCGGCTGCACTACTTTCGAGACCATCGAGGAAAGGATTTCATTATGAATCGAGATAACGAAGTCTCTGGCCGAACTTTGGGAGATTTCATCCTATTTGGAGTGACGGTTTTGGGGTTTTTCTGGGCGCTTTCGGGCACGGTCGTTGCCTCTTTGCCAGCGGCTGTTTTTGGAGTCATTCTAACGTTGGCAGGACTGACCCTCTTTCTCTTGAAGAGGGAAGATTAGGGACCGATGCGTGAGGTTTTGGGTGCTGCTGAACAGATGCAAGTAGTTTGGCGATGGCTTCGAATGCTGAGTTTTTGAACCCATCGAGCTTTCAATTTTCGGATTCGTTATTCCGTGATTCGATCGTTCGCTTCTCTTCGCTGGACGAAATGCCGGGGAAGCGCAACACTCTCGGTTTTTCAAATCGAGCGTCCCGCAATTGAATACGGTTGGCGCATTTGAAATCTGAAGTGTGCCGATGAATCGACAGCTAGTTCTCACGTTCTTATTTGCGCTGACCATTTCTGCCGCTGCGCCACCGCCGGATTACCGATTCAAAGTGGACGTGCTGGCTCGGGGCATGCCCCAGCCCATGGAACTCGAAGTGGCGCCGGACGGGCGCGTTTTCTTTAATGAAATTGCAGGCAAACTGAAAATTTATCATCCCGCCACTGGCGAAGTGACGCTGGCCGGAGAAATCCCTGTGTTCAAAGAACAGGAGAACGGTTTCCTCGGTTTCGCCTTGGATCCCGGGTTTGCCACGAATCAATGGATTTACCTTTTTTACTCACCGAAAGATTTCGTGGGGGCGCGTTTGAGCCGATTCGTCATGCGCGGACACCAGCTCGACAGCGCGAGTGAACAGAAGATCATCGAGTTCGGGGAGCAACGCCGCGAATGCTGTCATCACGCCGGATCTGTCGAGTTCGGACCCGATGGCAGCCTTTACATTTCCTCGGGGGACAATACGCATCCCGGCGGCGATTCCGATGGTTACGCTCCGATTGATGAACGGCCCGACCGCGAGCCTTACGACGCGCAAAAATCTTCGGCAAACACCCACGATTTGCGCGGGAAAATTCTGCGCATCCGTCCGCGGCGCAATGGCGGTTATGATATTCCCGAGGGCAATCTGTTTCCGCGGGATGGTTCCAAAGGGCGGCCGGAAATCTTTGTCATGGGCTGCCGAAATCCATGGCGCATGAGTGTTGATCAGCGCACTGGAATTGTTTACTGGGGCGAAGTCGGGCCGGATGCGGGCGGCGATGGACCGCGCGGTTCGAGGGGGTACGATGAAATCAATCAAGCGAAGCGCGCGGGCAATTTTGGCTGGCCTTATTTCGTGGGCAAAAACTTCGCTTATTATGATTACGATTTTGCGCGGCGAACGATTGGCGCCAGGTTCGATCCGCAAGCGCCAACGAACAGCAGCCCGAATAACACCGGCTCGCATCTCTTGCCTCCAGCGCAACCGGCTTTCATTTATTGGCCGTATGGAGGATCGAAGGAATTCCCAATGC
>JBFMDG010000017.1:0-27511 GCA_040754135.1 Verrucomicrobiota bacterium | reverse complement strand
TGCAACCGCTGACAACTGCAATCGAAACAAACCACGGTCCGCAGCACGAGTCTTCCACCCGCACGGACAGGCATCTCGCCAGCGTCTCGCCTATCATTCCCTTTGTCGAAACCTTCGTCGAAACCTTCGTCGAAACCTTTGTCGAAACCTTTGTCGAAACCCTTTGTCGAAACCCTTTGTCGAAACCTCGTCGAAAAGATTTTCGATCGACAAAGTCAGCAACGAAATTTCATCGAAGGTGTGATCGCAATATTTCCAAACTTCAGGCTGCGGCTTACAAAGCCGCATTCCGGAGCGGTCCCAAAAGCGACTTTGAATTGACTTATCCATCGCCATCGGCACGCCGAAGCTCTCGTAAATAATTCAGTCCGCCAGGCGGCACCGCTCACCAATCAAACGGGAATTTGTTCTTGTCGCGCCGCGCCGGAGAATTACGATTTCAAGCATTCCTCCAAAAGGAACGATTAGATTATGATCCGCTCTCGATTCGTAACTCCCACTTCGAACACTTTGAATAAACGCCTCTCTCGAGCCGTGACGCGCCGTCAATTTTTGGGCGGGACCCTGAGCGCCGGTTTGATCAGCGCCGCGCCGGCCATTCTGCGTGGCCAAAATCTCAACAACAAGCTGAACATCGCCTTCATCGCCTGTGGCGGCCGCGCCATCGCAAACCTGAACGAACTCACCCTCGTGCCGGGCCGCCCGCCACGCACCAAAGACGGCGCAGAGTCCGAGGCGCCTCATCCGGATGAAAATGTCACGGTGCTCTGCGACATCAATCAACTCGCAATCGACTCGGCCTCACAACGTTTTCCGCGATCCAAAAAATACACCGATCTGCGGCGCGTGTTCGATCGGCCAAACGATTTTGACGCGGTTGTGGTCTCGACCGCGGAGCACACGCACGCCTTTGCCACTTACCTCGCGCTGATTCATGGCAAGCACGTTTATTGTGAAAAGCCGCTCGCTTACAACATTTGGGAAACTCGGCTCATCCGCGAAACCGCGGCCAAAAATCCGAAGTTGTCCACGCAAATGGGCAATCAGGGACATGCTTCGCCTGCACGGCGCAAGATCAAAGAAATCCTCGATACCGGCGTCATCGGCCCGGTGGGCGAAGTCCATGTCTGGGCCGAGCGCTCCTGGGGCCTGCAGGACGCGGCGTCGGCGGAGAAGTTCGATAAACCGCACGGGTTCTACAACGGCTTTCAAATCGTGGAACGGTTCAAAGAAGAGATGCCCATTCCATCGCACCTGAACTGGGACTTGTGGCTTGGACCGGCGCCTGCGCGGCCTTATCACGCCACCTATTTCCCCGGCCCACGCTGGTATCGCTGGTGGGATTTCGCCAACGGCACGATGAGCGATCTGGGCAGCCACGACAATGACGTGCCATTTACCGTGCTGAATTTGTGGCGGCCGGATGGAAATGGCGGGAGAGTGCTGGCGCCCATCTCGGTGGAGGCTGTTTCCCCGAACGTGCCGAAGCCGCATCCTGAGCTTGCTCCCGCAACGCTCCGCGCGACGTTTCGTTTCGCGGCCGTGGGCGCGCAACCGGAACTCACGCTCGTGTGGCATCAAGGCAACAGCAAACCGCCGGGGTGGCAGCCGGCGTGGGGCGGACGCTCCTGCGTATTCATTGGCGAAAAAGGCATGCTGCTTGGCAATGGCAAATTGTTGCCCGAAGATAAATTCAAAGTTTTTGAAATGCCGCCGGAGACGCTGCCACGCTCGCCCGGCCACTGGATCGAGTGGGTTAATTACGCGAAGGGAATCGGGCCTGCGCCAGGGTCAAACTTTCAGTATTCAGGTTGGACCACCGAAGCGAATCATCTCGGCAACGTCGCTTACCGGACCGGAAAGAAAATCGAATGGGATTTTGCGAACCTGCGCGCAACGAACGCTCCCGAAGCGGCTCCGTTCATCAAGCGGCCCGAGTATCGCCAGGGCTGGGACGATATTTTGAAAGTTTAATGAAAGACTGTGTTCCATTTCATCCCGGGCGCTGATTCGCAATTCGCAACCGCAGAAACAGATGAACGACATGAACCGGCGAATATTCTTGAGGCTAACCTTGAGCAGCGCGGCGGCAACGACATTCCTTCCGGCGGCCGACGCCGCGTCAAAACGCAAACTGCGCAAGGCGATCATGCATTCGACCATTGGAGTGAAAGGCACTGTGCGCGAAAAATACCGCGTCATGAAAGAAGCCGGATTCGAGGGAGTGGAACCGATGGGTGGCATGGATCGCGAGGAGGTGCTCGCTGCTTTGAAAGAAACCGGACTGGAAGCCGCCAGTGTCTGCTGCCATACGCACTGGGTGAAGCCGCTCTCGGCGCCCGATGAAGCGACCCGCAAGATCGGGCTCGACGGTCTCCTGCTGAGCTTGCACGACGCGAAAGCCTACGGCGCTTCGAGCGTTCTCCTGGTTCCTGGTGTGGCCCGTGATGGCGTGACCTATCAACAGTGTTTTGACCGCTCGATCATCGAAATCAGAAAAGCGATTCCGGTGGCCAGAGATCTCGGAGTGAAAATCGCCATCGAAAATGTCGGGAACAACTTCATTGTGACGCCCGAGCAGGCCGTTGCTTATCTTGACGCAATCAACAGCGAATGGGTCGGCTTTCATTTCGACATCGGCAACGCGGGCCGTGTGGGACCGGCGGAAAAATGGATCGCGGCACTGGGCAAAAGGATTTTGAAAATCCATGTGAAAGATTTCAGCGCGAAACCGCCCGAGCCCGGCCCCAGAAGCGGCACGCGTCCGAAATTACTCGACGGGGACACGAATTGGCCCGCTGTGATGCAGGCGTTGGATGCGGCCGGCTATTCGGACTGGGCCATTTCCGAACAACCCTCCGATCAAGCTTCCGATCTCGCCTCCGCCCGCGATCTCGCCGCGCGCATAGACAAGATTTTCGCTTCGTGAAGCATCGTCTTTAGAATCTGGAGTGCGCGACGTCGCGACTCGAACCACGCGACATGGCGTGGAGCGCGAGTGATGCGCTGAGTGGGCGAGGTTTCAGGCCTCCTTCGCATCGAGCAAACGAAGCGCTGCTGCATTGACCCAACTTTGTTCCGGAAAGGTTTTGCCCCACTCGGCTGGCGTCACATTGCGCGCCACATGCCAGCAGGGTGTTTCGCACCAATCCAAAAACTTTCTAAGCGATGCGCGCACGGTCGTTGATGCGCCTCTTGCCAACAATTTTTGCGCCATGGAATCCTGCCGCTTCCCATGGCTCACCACCGCGTTGTAAATCGGCGTGTGCCCGCCGAACCCTTCCGCATCCACGTTTGCCCGAGCATTCACGTCCGCGCCTTGCGCCACCAGCAAATCAAAAATTGCTTCTTCATCGAAATCAATCGCGAGGTGCAGCAGGGTGGCGCCATCAATCGGTGTCCAGTGCATTCCGGAGCGTCCATCCTGGGCGCACCCGAGTTCCGGCGGGTAAATCTCCACTGCATTGAATCGCCGCTCCAGCAATGCCGGATCGCGATCGAGGAAATCCTTCAGGCGCGCCAGATCTCCGCGATGAAATGCCATCATCGGTGTGTCCGGAAACTCGAAACCCTGCCGCGCAAAAATCGCCATGACCGCGTGCTTCCCCGCTGGATTTCGACCGTAGGTCTCGAGTGCCAACGCCAGCGGCGCGAGTCGATTTCCCTCCGCATCAGTGAACGGCGCCCTCAGTTCGGCGAGAAAATCGAGCCCGGCCGGGTTGAGCGTCTCGCACGCGCCCATCACAATCCCGGGCATCAGCTTCGCTCCGTGCTCGTGCAACCAGCGCGCGCATTCGAGTTGACCCTGGAGCACCGCGCGCGCGAACGCATGCTGATAATCCTTGGCGCCCAGCGCCGCCACCGCCTTGATGATCTCGAGCTTGCCGAGATTGGCGGCATGGCTCATGGGCGGCCCCCAATTCCCGTTGCACAACGGAATGTGAAGCAAACTCGGATTGGCTTGGATCAGTCGCACCACCGCCTCGATGTCGTCATGGTGAATCGCTTTCAACAAAAGCGCAGCGGCGGTATTCGTGTTGATGCGTTCCTTCAACTCCGCCCAATGCGAAAACCCATACTCGCGCGCCACGACAAGCTGCGCGTCGCTGAGGAGAAACTTGCCCGACGCAATCGCCGCCGGATCGGCATCTTGAAATCCCGGATGGCGCCTGGCGATCCGATCCAATGCCTGGGGCGATCGGGTCTGCCACGCCTTCAACAAAGCGCGCGCTTCGCGTTTCGGAACATCAATATGAGGATTCTTCGGCAGCCGCCGTGAAACTGTAGCCATAAACTTCCTTCCTCATTCCGCCCGTTGCCTGCCGGTTTCTAACCAGAGAGTCAGATTCGAATTGGTGGTGATCATCAGTCCGATTGGGCTTCATCCATTTCCGCGGACAGGATGCTTCCGGCAAGCCGCGTCATCCTTGCCCTGATCGGTGGCTGAAGCAAGGGATTTAACGGCAACTGGAAAAGGCGTCATGCGCTCGATCCTGCGCTTCCTGAGCGACCGCGTTTCAAATTTTCAACCCCAGTTCCTTGAACTTTCTCAACGCCTCGGCGTTGCCGCGGGCGTCGGCCACCGGATCGTGCGTGTGCGGCGTGATGCGATATTTCTTCCAGGCGCTGGCTTTCGAAGCATCTTTCATCAAACCGGCATAAAGATCGCCAATGCGCCGGCCGGAAAAACCAAATGGGTTACGACCAAGAAAGCGATGGAAGTAATAATTGATGAACTGCCAGTCAAACGCGAGGTTGTCCGAAACAAAAATCGGCCGGCCATTCGTCTGCCCGGCCAGCCACGCCGCGAATTCTTCCATCACAAATTTGGGATCAGCGAAACCCAGATGTTCCGCGCGAGAAAACCCGCTGATGGCCAGCGCCTCGGGCAGAAACCGATCCGACACAGGCCGCGTTTGACCATAAAATGTTTTGTCGAGCGCCTCGTCGAACAGCACCGCGCCGAAGCACACCATCGAGAATTCTGCCGGAATCGGTCCGTCAGCCTCGACATCCACAATGACGTAGCTCACAAGAAGGTTCCTTCACTTCACCACCATGAACCGCTTCGTTGGACTTTGGCGTGGGCGCATGCCGCAATCATCCGCACGGCGCCACAAGGAGCAATCCCCCGCGCAGTCAAAGCCGGGCGAAATACTTTTGGATTCATTGTGGCACTGATCTGGTTGCTTGTTTCAGGCGCACTCGAATAAGTAAATCATTCAAGGCGGCGCAACTCTCTTCGCTTGGCGACTCCGGCAAATGGCTCGCATCGTGAGCCGACTGCAATTCGCCGCGCAGCCGTTGATATTCCGATTCGTGAAATGCGACTTCGCCGTCCAGCAAATGGCCGACGGAACGGTCTTCCGGTCCGGCCAGCTTTCGAGCCACCAGATCTGGAATGTAAGGCAGGCAAAAATCCGCGTTCAAGGTTACGAGATTCGCCTCCACCTCTCTCGTGCGCATGAGGTGAATGCCCGTGAGCAGCACGCGATACACATAGAGCAGCGGCTTCACGCGACGCGGGGATTCCTTCAGGAAGAGCTTCCACTGCGTCTCCGCAAAACCGAAGTAGTGATGCGAGTGATGCTTCGTGATAACGCCCGTGCAGCCTCCACCACCGCCAGCGATGGCCTTCAATTCCTCATGCTCCGGCGTGGTGTGAACGATGAGTGGCGAGAAGAGTTGTTCCAGCACGTAGCCGTTCTTCCTGAGCAGCAAGCCAAAGAACTTCCGCACGTCATGGCTCACAATGTCCATCTCCAACCCTTCGATGACGCGCGAGTCCTCCACGGTTTCATCGCGCACATTCAATCCGAGGACCTTCTCCAGTGGCAACACATGCGCACCACGCAGGTCAAAATCCGAATCCGGCGACGGAAAGCCGTAAAGGTGTGCGCCGCTAATCGTCGCAAACAACAGCGGATAGGGTTGCGCCTCGATGATGCGAGTAAGGTGCGGGTCAATCTTCATCGATGGATCTCTTCGAGTTGGTGTGTATTCGCCAAAATAGCTTTCGAGGTAAGTGGGTTCTGATTTCGCGCTGGATGAGGCTCATGTTTTCGCCATTTCTCTGCGCGCTTGGATGAGGAAGCGATTGGCCGCTTCGTAATTCGGGCGTTCCGGCAGTTTGGTTTCGGTTAAAGCTCGCTCGAAGTCCTGATGCAGTTCCTTGCGCCAGGCGTCCACTTCCAGCCATGGCACTGCGCCGCGTTTCACTGCCAAAAGGCGATCGCGGTGGACTTCCACGCGCACAGGCACGCGGCCTTCGCGCAAGGTGGCTGCGCCAGTCAACAGCAGCCGGAGCAGATGCATCGCGTGTTTCCATCGGATACCTTCTTCAAACTGAGCCTGCGTAGAGCCCCGGCGCAGGCCCTCCGCGCTATCCGCGCCTTGATCGGTGGCCGGCTCCGGTGCGGGGGGCTTCGACCCGCGCTTCGCTTCGCGAGAAGGCCGATTGCGGAGGTCTTGCTCGATTTTTTTGAACTGGCTCATCGCGTAACCGTTGAAGGTTTGGAAAATCATCTGACTCAAAAAATGATGGCGCAGGGCCAACAGCTCCGCTCCCAAGGCGGTCTGCTTCTCGACCATGGGCGAGTAGAGGCATTCAAGGATGTTCGGGTTCGCCTTCAGCGCCATGGCGAGGAATTTCTGCAATTCCCAATAGCAGCTTTGGCTGGCGTTGTCTTCGAACTGTTCCGGCGCGCCAAAGAGCGACCACTGCAATTCCGCAGGCGCCAGATAAACGCCGCGCCGGTCGGTGTCGGATTCGTCATTGTCCAATCCATACGCGCGCGAGCCCACGACGCAGCGGTAAATAATGCTTTGTTCGAGATCGAACGGAATGGGAGCGGCGCTGCTCCCGGAACTGGCCGGCGGCACGTCCGAACGACTCTGGCCAAAACGATCTTTGAAGTGCTTCAAAATGTCCAATTGCTCGCGCCCGAGTGCCGCCTCGAATCCATCCGGGAATCGGACCAGGAATTTCCGTTGATCACCGGTGGGGGTGCGAGTGACGACGCCAACGGCGCCGCGCGGATGAACCAGAGAATGGTTCGTCCCGCGAACCTCGACCAGGGACACGACTTGTGTTCCCGCGCAAACGTTGTCCGGTTGATGCGACATTCCTGCGCGAAAATAAATCCAAGGACACGCGAAAGGCGAGCCAGAGAAATTCCTTTAATGTCCAAGGAGCATTGCGGCGACGGTTGTGAACTGGCAGGCGATAAGCATGCAAGGAATCGTTTGCATCTTGGGAAGCGGGCCCGGCGAAGCACGCGCACAATTATCATTGGACGGGCAACCCTGAATTATCGAGGCCCACGCCGCGTTACAATCGATGACCTGCCACGCGCCGTCGCGAATCTGTCCGGCGTCAGACGTGATGGCCAGCGCTCGATTCGTGCCCAGGGATCTCGCCTGAAAACATAAAAGTGGAATTCAAAGCGGCATTTGTTTTCGGACTGTCTTGTGACTCGTGGCTCGATGACTAAGGCCATTTGGACAATCTCTTTTTTTCCAAAAAAACACTCGACGTTCCCCCTCCTGCTTGATTAAGCAAAAGGGCGATTTGCCGGCAAGGCGATAAACCAGTTCACTCGCAGGCTTTCCTGTGTGGCCTTCCCTCTCGGGCCACGTATCGTGAGCGCGCTTTGTCTTTGTAGCGGATTGAAAGTGCCCTCTTTGCGGCGTCAGTTTCAACTCGAACCACTCGAACCGCGGGTCATGCTTTCGGGTGAGGGGCTTCTTTTGCCCGCGTCCGCGCAACTGCTCGACGGATCCAGTGCGCACGCCGAAAACCAGACTCTGGCCGAAGCAATCGCACCTGCTTCGGAACTTTCCATCGAGACTGCGGCCAGAAATTCCGCCTCTCAAGTTGAAGATATTTTTTCCGGCATCGCCCCTCAGAACTTGAGTGTAGGGAACGAGACCGAACAGCGCGAGGAGGCGAGCGAAGCCGCCAAAGCTTCGGACACGGACAGTCCCTCTGCCGCTCCTGAACATTCCGATTTGAATCCTGTCGCCGCGGATTCACCCAGCCGTGAACAGTTGACCTCGCATGCGGCGGTGTTGACCGCCACATTGCGCTCGGCGAACGGACCGCCTGCATTTGCTGTTTTTGCAGATGCGCTCGAACAGGCAGAAAACCTTCTGATCGATTTACCCGATCCCAGTGCTTCCATCGGCATCGGCGCCGGAGCCAAGGGTGATTTTGTCATTTCACAGGAGCAACTCAACGAGCTGCCCGCCAACGCAGTGCTCACCGTCGGGAAGCCGAATGGAAATCACATCGTCGAGATCGGCAGTCCAGGACGGGATGTTTACCTCCACAATCCATTGGTCATCTCAACGCCGGAAGAAGGGGGCGAAGTCCATCTGCTCGGCAACATCATCGGAACCGGCAATGCGTCCCTGACAATTTTCGGATCGGGACACACCACGACCATCAGTTCGAATCAGAACATCACCGGTGATTACACCATCAACGATTCGGTGGTCATTTCCGGTTCGAACCGCATCGTGACAGCCACGGGAAATGTTTCGATCAATAACCCCGGTGTCATTAACGCGAATACGGATGGCGCTGACAGTCTCACCATCAATGCCGGCGGATCAGTCACCATTGGCGGCAGCATCGGCGCCACCAAAGGCCTGAACAACCTGACGATCAACGCCGGCTCGAACGTGACCTTCCAAGGATCCATTTGGATCTACGGCACGCTCACCATCAACGTCGAAGCCGATCCCGATCCGCAAGCGGGCGGGAATGTTTTGTTCCAGGGACCGGTCCATGCGAATGCCATTGTCGTTAATGCCGATAACGCCAAGAGCATCGTCAATTTTGCCGATACCGTTTTTTCGACCACCAGCATCACGGTCAACGGCGGCCTCGAAACGAGCTTCATCGGAAATATCACGGCCGGAGATTTCGTCACCCTCACCGCCAAATCGAAAGTGCTTCAGCAAGCCAACATCGTCGTCGGCACCGGCAAGACCGTCACCGTGGAAGCTTATTCCGGCCCGATCACAATGGACAGCGGCACGAGCACGACCACGAGTGGGACCGCAGGAAATATTTATTACACAGCCCAAAACAATGTGGCGCTCGGAACCCTCACGGCCGACGGCGTCATCGAAGTGACTTCGATTCAAGGCGCGATTACGAACGCGCAGACCGGCACCGCCGCTAATCTCGCCGGCAATCGGGCGGTTCTATCTGCGGCGACAGGCATTGGCGCCGCCAAAGCGCTCAACACGAAACTGGTCGCGCTCGATGCCCGAAACAGCGGCGTCACAGGAGACATCGTCATCAATGAACTCGCCGCCGGCGCAAGCCTCAGCATTCATCGCCTTTCACAAAGCAACGCCGGCGGCAATGGCAACCTCTCCGTTTCCACTGAAGCAGGTTCGCTCACAGTCACCGCCGGACAAAACGGTGTGACCAATGCCGGCACTGGAACAATTCATCTCACTGCGGTGGGAGCGGCCAGCGATCTCATTGTCGGCGCTGCAATCAGTTCCACGACCGGCGCGATCCAATTGGATGCCGGCCGCCAGCTCGCCACCAATGCTGTCATCAGCGCGACTGGTGCGGCAAATCTCACGTTGTATGCCGCCAACGATGTGGATCAAAATGAAAATGTCTCCTCGACCGGCGGCAATATCACCATCGACGCCACCAATGCCGGGATCGATGTGGCTTCGGGCAAGAGCACGATCACGACAGGCACGGGCACGATTCAATATCACGCTGGAACGACCCTGGCGGTGGCCGGAATTAGCAGCGGCGGGGTGGTGACTTTGCAAGCCGGCGGCGGAGTCACGTTGCGTAATGCCATCACCGCTCCCGCGGGATTCACCAGCGCGGGAACCAGCTTCGACAACACGGGCGCGACCGTGACCACCACGAACACACGCCTCATTGTCAACCACACCGGCAGCATCGTCGTAGGTGGCCGGTTCAGTTCAGGCACGGGCAATATTCTCGTCCGCACCACCGGCGTCACCTCGAATGTCACCGTCAATCAATCGATGGAAACTCTAGGCGGCAACATTTCCGTTGTAGCCGGAAACAATGTCGATTTTGGAGCGCTCGGTCAGGCCAGTGCCGCCGGGGCCGGCACCGTCGAAGTCGAAGCCGTTGCCGGTGCGATCACGATGTCGGCAGGATCGAAATTGCAAACGGCGGCGAAAAACATTCGCATCAAAGCCGCTCAAAACATCGCGCTTGGTTTGGTGGATGCCCGGTCCGTAAATGATCGCGCGGGAGCCAAGCGGGATGAACAGGCCAACTGGGGAAGTGTCAGCGTGCAATCGGTCAGCGGTTCCATCACCGGCGGGAATCTCTTTGCCCAGACCCTCCGTTTCAACGCCGCGGGTGGGATTGGCACAAACGCGCTCCCGGTCGAAACTGAAGCCATCGCAGTCTCCGCCGCTGGCAGTGCTGGTGGCATTTATTTGTTGGAAGCAACCGATGTGACGGTGGACACCGTGGGACAAATTCCCGCCGAGCGCGTGCAATCGGATGGAACCACTGTCACCATTCAAAGCGCCGCCGCACAAAGTGACCTGGTCACCACCAGCAATGGTTCGATCAGCCTGCGGACGAAAAACGGGAGCATCACGATCAACGATGGAACCGCGCCTTCCGATACCACGGGTGTGCGCGCCGATGGCAACGGGGCGGTGAAGTTGGAAGCGATCGGAGCGAATCAGGTTCTCAAGCTGGCCGCGCAAGTACGGTCCGGGAGCGGTCCGGTGACTTTGCGCGCGGTGATATTGTTGCTGGATCCTGAAGACATCGTCACGAGCGGCGCGGTGCAATTGATCACAGGCGCGGGGAATTTTGGAGTGACGTTGTCTGGACAATTCGAGTGGATTGGCCAAGGCCCCATTCAGACGACCGGCGGACAAATCCAAGGCATGGATGATCAGGGCAAACCGGTCTCGGGCGCGGTTCAAGCCGTGGCGGTGGATCCGAACAATCCAAATATTGTGTACGTCGCTTCGGTCAATGGCGGCATTTGGAAAACCGACAACATTAACGCGACGAAGAAGATTGAGTATCTCGACGCGAGCAAGATTCCCGGGCCGGCCACCGGGCAGATGGGATATCGCGTTTCAAGTCTCTTCGAATTCTCCGCCACGCTCGCAAACAAAGTCGGCAACACAGGCAGCGGCACGTTTGCGGCAGCGGTATTCTCGCGCATTTCTTTCGGCGGCGGCGTCAGCACTCCTGCCACAGCCACCATCGGCGCCACGGCCACTCAAAACGAAATTGAACTCAAAGCGACGCAAAATGGCGAACTGTACAATCAAGTTTCGGTTGTGCTGCTCGACACGCTCGCGGCCCGGGGATCGGAAACCGCTCATTACGATTTGGCCAATCGCGCATTGATTGTGCAGATCAAAGCGGGCGCTTCCACGGCGCAGGACATCGTCAATGCCATCAACGAGGCCGTTCTGCTTTCCGGCGGCGTCAATGCCGGTTCGGGAGCAGTCACCACCGTCACCATGAAAGCCCTTTCCGCCGCGATCACTGCCGCGGGGACAGGATATCGCCCGGGCGATTCGATCACCGTTGCCGGAGGCACTTCAACTATTCCAACGATTCTGAACGTGGCGGCGGTGAAAGTGGTCGGCGCCGTGACGATTGCGAACGGCGGCAATGGCTACGCAGTGGACGACATCCTGACGCTCGTCGGCGGCGTGGGCACGATTACGAAACTTCGCGTGACAACCATCGGCGCGGGCGGCGCGATCACGGCGGTGAGCATTGAGTCGGCGGGCGCTTACACGGTCATTCCCGCGGGCGATGTGCCTGTGGCAACCGCGCACGTTGGAGCGGCGGGCGCGCTCGTGCGGTTGAACTGGGGTGTGCAATCGGTTTCGGTGGGCGAACCGGGATCGTACACCGTGCTTCCTGGAAATCCCGCATCACAATCTGGAACCACCGGCGGCGGCCTGAACGCCGCATTCAATGTGAACTGGGGTGTCCATTCCATCATCGTGAACGCTCCGGGCTCGGGCTACACGAGTTCGCAAACGTTGCAATTCCCAGGTCAAGGCGCTTCCGCGGTCGTGGCCGATTTGCAGGCCGTCACCGCCACCGTCGTCAATCCAGGACTCGATTACACCATCGGAACCACCTTAAGCGTCGATGGCGGCACCTGGACCACCAGCGCGCTGCTGACGGTGACCGCGCTTCGGGTTGTCGATGCCACAGTCAACGTCGCAGGCAGCGGCTATTCGGTCGGTGATGAATTGACGATCCTGAATGGTGTCGGGACTTCCGCCATTGTAGTTGTCGAGACTTTGGACGGCACGGTGAACAATGGAATCGGCACCGTGACAATTCGAGATTCGGGTTCCTACACGACAGCGCCGGGCGCGATCGAAGCCGTTTCAGCGGGCATGGCGCGTTTGAATTTAAAATTCGGCATCGACACGGTCGCCATCACCACGGCCGGTGCTTACACCGAATTACCGGCAAATCCGGTGACGCCCACACGCACCGGAGGCGCTGGCGCTGGCGGAACTTTCGATCTTGGCTGGGGCGTCAAATCCGTTTCGGTGATCGCCACTGGCAATGGTTATGTCCATTTGCCGGTTCTGGAATTCTCCGGAGCGCAAGGCACGGGAACCATTGCGCAACCGACGATGAAAGTCGGTGCGGCCAGTGTCTTCGATCCGGGCTCGGGATACAAACCGAACGACACCATCACCATTGCGGGTGGGACAGGAACGGCGGCGTTGCTGACGGTGTCGCACGTGCAGGCTGTGGGCATTGCGGCCATCACTGCGGGGGGCGCTGGATATCAGGCAAATCAGATCCTGACTGTTTCGAATGTCACGGCTACGGTTGCAGCGCAGATCAAGGTGCTGACAGTGAATGGTTCAGGCGCGATTTTGACTGCGGCCATTGAACGCGCCGGTTCTCACACCGCCGTTCCCGCTGGCAACGTAACGGTCACCGGCGGCACCGGGAGCAACGCGACCTTCACCATCAACTGGGGTGTCGAAACCCTTGCGGTCACAAATGCCGGCGCCTACACGATCCTTCCGAGCAACCCCGCCGCTCAAAGCGCAACTTCAGGTTCTGGAGTAAACGCAAAACTCAATTTGAGCTGGGCGCTGCATTCCGTGGCCATCGTCAATCCCGGCCACGGCTATCGCGCGCTGCCTTTGGCCGTCATCTCGGGACAACCCGCCGCGACGACCACTATGAAAGCTGTCGGCGTCAGCGTGACCGCGCCGGGCAGCGGCTATTTGCCTGGCCAAACGATCACCATCGCAGGCGGCACCCAAAGCGCGGCGGTGAAGCTCAATATCAATACAGTCAAACTCGCCGGCACCGTCACGATCGCGGCCGGAGGAGCGGGTTATCAAGCCAACCAGATTCTTTCGGTTACGGGCGGCGTCTTCGGCACACAGGCAACCATTAAGGTGTTGACGGTGGATGGATCGGGCGCAGTCCTCACGGCGCAAATCGAAGCCGCTGGAGTTTACGCCACGGTTCCAGGATCTGAAGTCGCCGTCACGGGTGGGACCGGAGCGAATGCGCGATTCCGGGTCCACTGGGGTGTGGAAAGTGTTTCGATCCTATCGGCGGGATCCTACACCGCCCTCCCCGCCAACGCTGTCGCGCAGCAATCGTCGTCGGGCGCCGGCCTCAATGCGCAATTCAATTTAACGTGGGGCATCAACACAGTGATCGTTTCGCAGCCGGGGGCGAACTTCATCTCGGTGCCGTCGGTCACGTTTTTCGCGGGGAAAAAATACCAATACAAAGTGGTTTTCGAAGATGCCTTTGGTCATCAGAGCAACGCCTCGCTCGCATATCCGGCGGACGGCATCACGTTGGGGCCGGGCCAACACGCCATCACGCTGGTCAACCTGCCCGTGGGCCCGGACGGAACCGTCAAGCGGCTCATTTACCGCACGGAAGGCAATGGGGAATTATTCAAGCTGCTCGGCGAAATCCGGAACAATCGCCCACTCGAAGTGTTCACCGATCGTTGGGCCGATGCCGATCTCGGCGCCGAACGCGAGGTCGAACTGCCTTACCCGGTCTGGACGCCGCTGTCCGATCAATTGGCCACGCTCGCATTAAGCAGCATCGAATTCGCGCCGGGAAGTTCCACCACCTTCTACGTTGGCAGCGGCAAATTCAGCAGCTCCGGTTCAAGCGGACGATCCATCGGCGTCTTCAAAACTACCGATGGCGGACAAACCTTCACCCTCGTCGGCGGCGATGAACTGCGCGATTTGAGCATCCGCAAATTGCTCACGCATACCTACACCGATGTCCACAATGCCACGATCGAGCTCGTTCTCGCCGGCACGCTTCAAAACGACGACGTCCAAAGTGGCGGCTTGTTCCTCAGCCGTAACGGCGGCGCCGACTGGGAGCGTATCTCTGGAAAAGCCGGCAGCGGATTGCCCATCGGCTCAGTTACCGATTTGATTTCCATTCAAAAGCCGGGCGAACCTGCGAATCGCATTTTTTACGCGGCGGTGACCGGCGATGGCAGCGCGTTCATCAACACTTCGAGCGGGGTTTTTGAAAGTCAGGGCAACGATCCGATTGCGAATCCGTCGTGGATTGCCTTTCGATTGGGGAGCAACGATCCGGCGGCCTGGAAAGCGCTCGGAAACAACCGCAGTTTCCGAATCACCATCAACGGGGTCACCAAGGAGATCACGCCGCAATTTGGAACCCTGCCCGATGGCATGGCCAACCTCCAGCCGGTGCTCGACAAGATTCGCGACGCGCTTAATGACGCTTTGACCGGATTTGGCGTTGGCGCGACCGAGGTCACTTTGGACGGCACGTTTGTTTTCATTAAAAACCGACTGAACACCGGGAAAGTCGAGCGCCTCGAACATCCCACCGCCGGCACTGGAACTTCGCTGCTCGTCTCTCCCACGGGTGGATTGTACGTCAGCACCAATCACGGTGACACCTGGTCGCTGGTCGCTTCCACCAATGCCGCGCTCCTGAATCATTTGCGCGAAGGCCAACGGATCGCCCTCGCTGTGCACGGGGCGGACACGAACACGCCCACGCTCTTCATCGCGGTCATCGTCAAAGAAAAACTCAACGGCCTTTATCGCCTCGATCTGCCGGGAGAAGCGGTCCGTTTCGTCATGGAGACGCCCGTTTCCATCGAGAAAAACCGCGCCACGGTTCTGTCGGTCAAAGCTCATTCCGCCGATCACAATCAATGGCTCGCGCTCGCCGCCAATCACCAGTTCGCTTTCTTCGTCAGCGGCGTGGGCAAATATATCGATCCCGATTTCAGCGCCGTGACGAGCATGGAGGACGTCGCCAAGGCGCTCGAGAACGCCATCAATCAGCCGGAATTGTTCGGCCCGGGAATGGTGACGGTGCAGTGGATTCGCAATCCGGTGTTGACCGAGGACAACGGCGAGTTTCGTTTCATCAGCAACGCGGCCTTGAATATTTCCATCGGCGATCAGGTGAATGGAAAACTTTCGCTGTTTGATTTGCCCACGGCTGCGGGCGCGCATTTCAACAAGGCCCCGGCGGTGTTCGATCAGCCCGGCGCGCTCGACACGCGCAACCCGATCGAATGGGTTTCCGGCAACGTGCCCGATCTGACGGTTATGCCGCAATCGGAAGATCCCGCTGTTTGGCGAACCCTCGGGCGCATCCACGGCTTTTCCATCACCGCCAACGGAAAGACGCGCGACATCATTCCCGATTTCAGCGCTGTAAACAATATGATCGAAGTCGCCGCGGCCATGCAAACCGCCATGAACGATCCACTCTTCGGATTTGGCGCCGGCACGATCACGGTGGAATGGAACGCGAACTTGCGCCGATTTATTTTCAACAACAAATCGTCCGATAGCGGATTGTCCGTGGGCGGTCCTCAATATGGCGGGTTGTCTCTGATCGGCTCGGCGACTGCAGCCGGTTTTTCCGGAAGCGATGTTCCTCAAGCCACGGCCACGCTCAAAGCCACCGGTATTCAAATCATCAATCGCGGAAAAGATTACGCGCCTGGCGACACCATCACGCTTAGTGGCGGACTCCGATTCAATCCCGTCGAGTTGCTCGTCTCGCGCGTTACGGTGGAAGCGATCGGGCAAGATGCGCAAGGGACCGGTTATCGCGATGGGGATGTGCTGACGTTTGTGGGAGGTGTGGGCACCAGCGCTCAAGTGACGGTGACGAAAGTGAGCAAGACGGGCCGCATTTTGAAATTCGAGCTGGCCAATGCCGGATCCTACACTTCTTTGGCGGGAATAGGCGCTTCCATTGCCGTGACCGGTGGGCACGGCATGAACGCGACTTTTCTGGTTGATTGGGGATTGCTCGCGGTCACTTTCAACAACGCGGGCTCCTACGTGGAAGTGCCGAGCAACCCAGCGACGCAGGGCGCGACTTCCGGCGGCGGAAGTGGAGCCACTTTTGAAATCAATTGGGGCATCGACACGGTCAGCCTTCAGAATTCAGGGAGCGGATTCACGGCGGTGCCCAATATTGCATTTGTTGGCGGAGGTGGCGCGCAGGCCACGGCGTCTGCCACATTGAAAGCCGTGGCCCTCGATGTTCAAGACCGGGGCAGTGGCTATGTTATCGGCGAAACAATCACGCTCGATGGCGGCGCGTTCAACACACCGGTCATCGTACGCGTCACTGAACTGGAAGCGGAGAGCTTCACCATTCACGCCGGCGGTAACAATTACCGGGTCAATGATCAAATCACGCTCGACACCGGCATGGGGAACGCGAATGAAGCGGTGCTCATTGTGACTTCGGTTGATGGCGCCGGCGCGATTACCGGGCTGAGTTTTGTCGATCGCGGAGAGTACAATTACGATCCCATTGCGGATATTCCGGTCACGGTGGACGCGGGCCCTGGTTTGGGCGCGGTGATTCGGATCGCTTGGGGCGTGAACAGAGCGGTGATCGATGATGCCGGCGATTACTCGGATCTGCCGGCGAACGCGGTGGCGCAATCCGGGACTTCAGGGGCGGGCGCCGGTGCTTCGTTCAACATCGATTGGGGATTGAGTGCCGTAACGGTGCAGGACTCCGGCACTGGCTACACGGATGTTCCACCGGTGCGCATTTCGGGCGGAGGCGGAAGCGGAGCCAATGCTCAGGTGACGATGAAAGTGATCGGAGCAACGGTTACCGCACAAGGAAGAGGCTACGCCCCGGATGATACCATCGATCTCGATGGTGGCACGTTCACGACGCGAGCTTCCTTGAGGGTTACGCACGTGCAGCTCTCGGCTTTGACTGGACTCGCGGCCGCTGGAAATGGCTATGTCGTCGATCAGATTTACACCATTACCGGTGGAACATTTGGGCAACAGGCAACCATCAAAGTCACCAGCATCGGCGGCGGCGGCGCAATCACTGGCGCCACCATCTGGGATCCCGGATCTTATACCGCGATTCCGGGAACAACGGTCGATGTGCAGGGCGGCGCGCGACTCAACGTGGCATGGGGAGTCGAAAAAGTTTCCGTGGATAATCCTGGCGCTTACACCAAACTCACGCCGCATCCGACCAAACAATCCGCAACGTCTGGCGCGGGTGTGGATGCCAAATTCGTTGTCGCCTGGGGTTTGAACGACGTAACGGTGAGGCAAAGCGGCGCCGGGTACACTGCGGCGCCTGTCGTCACTTTCGGCAGCCTGGGCGGCCGGGGCGCGGTGGCGGAAGCGAAATTGAAAGCCGTTTCCGCTTCGGTTCAGGCGGCCGGCACAGGTTACAAAACGGGAGAAGTGATTACGCTCGCTCTTGGAACCGGCGCGGCCACAACCAAAGCGGCACTGCAAGTGGCCTCGGTCAAAGTGGTGGGAAATCCCACCGTGGCCGCTGGCGGCGCAGGTTACCAGGTCAATGATTTGTTGACGGTGTTTGGCGGAACGGGTCAGGCCGCGATTCTCAAGGTGACTGCGCTGAATGGCACCGCGATCCAAACCGTGCAAGTCGTCCAGGCGGGGTCCTACACTCGCGCACCAGACAATAACGTCTCGGTTACGGGCGGCAGCGGCAGCGGCGCCCGATTCACGCTTGCCTGGGGAGTGGACCGCGTGGTCGTAAGCACCGCGGGAGTATATTCAGCGCTTCCAGCCAATGCTGTCGCGCAAGAGTCCAGCACCGGTGCGGGAACGAATGCCACCTTCAACGTCACTTGGGGAGTTGCCGAAGTTGCAATCACCAACGCCGGCTCTGAATTCACGTTGCCACCGGTTGTCGTGTTGTATGGCGGCCAGCCAGGATCAGCCGCCGCGGCCACGGCAAATCTCCGAGCCGTCACCGTCAATCCAGCCAATCGCGGCACGGGTTACCTGCCCGGAGACACCATCACGCTCGATGCCGCGACATCGACGGAAACGCTCGTCATTACCGTTGAAACGGTTCAGATCAAATCCCTCACTTTTGTCAGTCGCGGCCATGGCTACAAAAAGAACGACGTGCTCACCGTGGTGGGCGGCGCTGGCGCGGCGTTGGCGCGCTTCAAAGTCCTGGCCGTCAATGGAACCGGCGCAATCCAAAAATTGCAGTTCGTCAATGGCGGCGGCTCTTATTCCACCGTCCCCGTCGGAACAGCCAATCTGAGCGGAGGTTCGGTCGGTGCGGCCGGCGCTCAGGTCACACTCGAATGGGAAATCGAGAATGTCTCCATTAAGACGGCCGGCAAGTACACCGTTCTTCCCGCCAACAAGGTGAATCAAACCGCGACCAGCGGCGCGGGCGCCGGCGCCACATTCGATGTGTTCTGGGGCGTTAATGAAATCACGGTGTCAAACGCCGGCAGCAGTTATTCCCCCGGCGCTCAAGTCATCATTTTCGGGACAAACGGAGTGGGCGCAACTGGAACCGCCGTGCTCAAAGCCGTGGGCGCATCGATTCTCAATCCAGGCCACGGCTATGTGGTCGGCGAAACTCTCACTTTGACCGGTGGAAGCTCGACCACGGCCGCGGTTGCCACCGTAAGAACATTGCGAGCCGTGGGCGCTCCCGTAATCACCACCAGCGGTTCCGGTTATCAAGTAGGTGATCTGTTGCTGGTGCAAAGCGGCACGTTCACGACGCAAGCTCGATTGCGCGTGACCGCGGTCAACGGCGCTGGAGCAATCCAAGGGGTCGAGATCGAGACCGCAGGTTCCTACACCGTCCTCCCGCCCAACAATGTTTCGGTCGGCACTGGCGCCGCTCAATTCACACTCGCCTGGGGCGTGAACACAGTGGACATCACTACCGCCGGCTCCTACACGCAAGCTCCCCAGAATGGCGTGAGCTCGGTGGCATCCGCCGCTGGCGCCGACGCCAAACTGCAGGTCAGTTGGGGAATCGACAGCGTCAAAGTCACCAATCCCGGCACCCTCTACCGCACGCTGCCCAAAGTGGGGTTTGTGAACCCGGTCACCGGCGTGCAAATCGGGGCCGACAACGCCGGCCACGCCAATCAGCTCGCCCACATCAACGTGGCCAATACCGATGCCACCGCCTGGCGCAACCTGGAAAACCGAAGCGGATTTTCGCTCGGCCTGTTCGGTCAAAAGGCTCACGACATCTTTCCCGATTTCCGCAGCGTCAACTCGATGGACGACGTTGCAGCTCGCATTCAGGTCGCGATCAACTCTGTCTGGAGCCTGCTGTTGAACCCAGGAAATCCGGTGCAGAATTGGGTGACGGTTTCCTTCGACGCCATTCATCGCCAACTCCGCGTGCTCTCGGAGGTGGACGGTGTCGAGATCAGCGCCATCGGTCATCCGCAAAGCAAATGGACCTCGCTCTTCCATACAGGGCAGGTGCTGTTAACCGATACCATCGCGCAAACCAAGACGCCGAATGGATTGCAGAACAGCCAGGGAGTGAAACATTTTTCGATCGTCGCGCACCCAACGCATCGCGATTTGATTTACATCGGCGGCTCCATCCAGCCGACCATCGACAGCTCGAACGCAGTGGGAGCCAATGATTGGGTGGCGCGGATTTTTCAGGTGAACACGGCGATCGGCCAGCGGCCCGAGCAGCAGGTGCAAGTGGTCGGCACGGGAGCGAACAACACCGCGCCGCACGGCGATTCGCGTTTCATGATGTTCGAATCGGGCAATGCGAACCTGCTCGAAGTCGATGACGGCGGAATTTACCGGCTGCTGAATGTGGACACGCCAGCCACGCGCCGCTGGGTTTCTTTGAATGGCAACCTCGCGCTCAGCGAAATCAGCCACGCCATTTACGATCCGATCGCCGATATCATTTCCGCCGGCGCCCAGGACGTCGGCAATCAGGAGCAGGTGGCGCCCAATTCCGGAGTCTGGCGCACCGTCAGCAAAGGCGATGGCAACGTGCAGGGCCTCGGTTACGATGTCGATGTCGCCGGCAATCCAACCGGCATCGTGAGATATGTCTTCGGCAACAATTTCAAAGTGCTCACCGTTTGGCGCTTCGACTTGAATCAAAATCCTGTCGTCGATCCATTCCGGCCCACCTTTAAAGCTCCCGGCAACGCGACAGATTATTCCGGTCTCTCGGCCAACGACGCCGCCCTGAAATTCAATGTGCTCAGTCTCGGCGTGAACGCGCTCAATGGCGCGCGCATTCTGGTCGGGTTTAACGGCCTGTATGAAAGTTGGGATTATGGCCAGACCGCTTATTGGGTGCGGCCCTCCACCGCGAAGGGAACCGTCACCGCCATCGCCTATGGCGGGATCGATCGCAATGGGCTCGAATTCAAGGAGGCCGCCTACGTCGCGTTCGGCAAACAGATTTTCTATCGCGAAACGTTCGCTGCTGGTTTCGTCGAGGCGGCCACCAATCCGCCCAACGCCGGCAGCATCAAACAAATCGTCATGGATCCTTCGGACTGGCGCACCGCCTACGCCATCGACGAGAAACATCTCTATGCCACGGTCGATGGCGGACGGACCTGGGTGGATATCACGCCCGCCGCCGACACGAATGGCGCGCTCCCGAAAGACGGGCTCAGTTCGATTGAATTCGTTCGACAGGTTGCCAACACCGGCGGGCAAACGAACGCGAACATCGCCGATCTGCGCATTGAATTGCGCGATGGCACCGCTATCGATGTCACCCTGGCCAATGTCGTCAACCTCGGCCAATTGAAGACCGCCATTCAGGAGGCTTCGCGACCCGGCCTGCTCATGGCGCCTCGAATCACGGTCGATCTGGACGGCGAAAAGTTGCGCCTGAACGCCGCCACCGCTGCCGATGCCATTGCGCGTGTCCTGCCTCTGAACGGGTCGCTGGCTGCGCTCGATCTCCACTTGCTTGCCGGCGAAGCCACCATTGCCGCGGATGGAATGACTTTGACCGGTGGCAATCTTAATCCCGCTTCGGCTGCGGGGGTGTTGAACGACGCGTTCGTTCTCTCGAATTTGAACACCGCTTATTACGTCACTGGCGCGGTCGTCAATGCCGGTGGCAATGGCTACGCCGCCAATCTCATCCTGACCGTTTCGGGCGGGTCATCGGCCGCGCCGGCCACGTTGAAAGTCACGGGCGAAGCCGCGGGAGTGATTAACAATGTTCAGGTCATCACCGGCGGATCTTATCAATCGAAACCGGGCAATCCCGTTTCGGTGAGCGCCTCGAGCGGCGCTTTGGCCACATTCAATCTCGCCTGGTCGGAACGCAGCCGCGGCGTGCGCGTCGGCAAAAAGCAAACCGATGTGCTCTTGGTAGGCGGGTTGGATGGCGTGTTCCGCGCGCTCAATCCGTTGGGAAGCCCCGCGCAAACCAACGCCGATTACCGGCGCTTGAAAACGGCCGGCGCGGAAGTCCGGCCGGCGGGCGCGAACAACGATTTGATCTTTATCACCCATGGACCGGCGGCCGACTTCGCGGGCGCAGCCATTCGCTATGTCATTACCGTTGGCGTCGTCAAAGGCGCGGAACGCATCCAGGCGCTCGCCAATCCGAAACACCTCGTTTTTGAAATCCATGCCGATACCACCGCGCTCGATATCCTCAACGCGCTGAAACGTTCTCCCGCGCACCTCGCCTTTTACGAAGCCGTGCTCGCGCCACTCGATGGCGGATTGGTCAACGACGGCTCGGGCAAAGTCGGCGCTACCACCGCCGACGTCCCCTTGCGCGAACAAACACGCGCGCTTTCCTTCCGCGAATTCGGCCAAAGTCTCCCGAATGCCGAGGTCACGGAAATTTTCTACACGCAACCGCGCATCCTTGCGGGCAAGGATGTCGGAGACGTGCTCCTCGTCGGCGTGCGCGGCCGCGGCGCTTTCAAACTCACCGATGCCAGCCAGTACCTCTCTGTGGAAAATGTGCTGACGGTTTCCGGCGACGAAAATGACAACGTCATCACCCTCGCTCTCGACAGCAAGAATTCCACGTTCGCCGGCCTCGTCATCGATGGCGTTGCTCTCAACGTTTTTCAAATCGCCACCATTGACCGCATCGTGCTCAACGGGCTCGGCGGCAATGACACTTTCGAAATCGATGCCCGGCTCCGCGTCATCGGCGGCATCGACATCGATGGCGGCGCGGGCGCGCAGAACAAGATCATTGTTCTGGGTGAACACGACGCGGCCCAGCCGGCGCAGAGCAGCGGCGGGCGCGGCAGCCTTGTCTTGCAGGCCAAGACCAACACGATGACGGTGAACTTCGCTCAGGTGCAGACCGTCTTTTCGGAAGTTTCAGGCGATAACCTCGCCAAGTTCCAGAAAGGTTTGCAGTCGCTCACTTTCGATCGCCTCCTGACCAGTGCGCTCGCCACCAAACAAGTGCCGCTCGTTGGCAGCGGTCTCGGCAGTATTCTCACTTCCGTCAGCCAGGCTGATCCGCCCATCGGCTTCCCGGATTCTTCCTTCCTCCCGGTTGAATTTCGCACCGTGCCGCAAGCCACGACTGATACGATTGGCGATCTCAACTCGATTTTCGGCCGGATCTTGCAGGGTGGCCCGGGCGGTTTCCTCATTTCCGAAATTGGCAAATCGATCACCGATCTGGCGACCTTGCGCACTTTGCTCGACGATCTCGATTCGACTCCGAACAATGTGATCCTCACCGAAGGCGAATCGAGCTCGTCGCTTGATGTGCGAATCAATCGCCGCTTCGGAGGCGAGGGCAACATCGACTTCACCGCGCTGGGCGGGAAATTGCGCCTCGCCGGATCCGGTTCGTTCTCGATCGACGTCGCCTTGCACCTCGTCATCGGCGCCGACGACAACGGCTTCTTCATCATGACCGATGCGGTCACCGGACCGGAGCTCGTCCTGAGCAACATTCAATTGCTCGGGCGTCTCGACGCCGTCGGTCGCCTCGGATTCATTGAAGTGAGCTTGACGCATGGTGAGATCAGCCTCGATCCGCAGGTCCAGGTTTCGGTCGATTTGCGCGAACCAGGGCCCGACCCGATCACCGGCGAGCTCGATCAAAAGATCCGGCTGCACGAATTCACCCACTTCAGCCCGCTCGATTTCTTCACCGTCCAGTTGGTGGGCAATCCGGCTGCGGACGATTTTGTGGTCCGGGGCAATTTCGGCATTCGCGCGATTTTGCCGGGATCGAGTTCCGGTTTCAGCATTGTGGACGCGGGGCTCGTGTTTACCTGGGCCGATATCAACAATCTCGTGGACTTCGATGTCACCGCGCAACCGGGCAACCCGAGTGGCGAACTGCTGGCGCGATTGCTTGATATCGATCTGCAACAATTGCTCCTCGATCTCCTCGCCAAAGTGGACTCGCTCGGCGATCAAATCCGGACGCTCTCCGCGCTCGACACGCAATTGCCGCTAGTCAATCGCAGCGCCAATGAATTGTTCATGGGCACCTCCGGAAACAAAATTGGCGACCTGCTCAAACTGCACGATCCCGTGGCCGCCTATTTCCAGGATTTGGCCGCGGCCGGGCAAAGCCCCACCATGTCAGGTTTGTTCAACGTGGTGCGCGATCATCTCGCCTCGAAAATGCAAGGTGGCGCGTTGCGGCTCGAACTCGATTACTTCAACAACAGCCCGCAGTTGAAGTTCACCGTCGAGTTTCACCTTAATCCGGCGCTCGCCTTCCCGCTCGATGCCGGCGATTCGCTCTCCGACCTCGGAATCAAAGCCGCCTCGGCTTCCGTCGAAATCGCCGCCGATATCGATCTCGATTTCTCGTTCGGCCTCGATCTCGGCCAGCTCATCAGCACCGGCGCCATCGGCGATGCCGCATTTGTCGAAGTCCGGGATCTCAGCGCCGCCCTCGAACTCGCGGTTCGCGACATCGATCTCGCCATGGATCTCGGCTTCCTTCAGGCCACAATTGATTCCGCTGTCATCAGCGCCGAGGCTGGCGTCAGCCTGAAACTCACCGATCCCACGCCGGTGGATGGAAGGGTGACCATTGCCGACCTGACCGGTTCTTCTTTCAGCACATTGTTCTCTATCATTCCGCGAGGTCCAGTCATCCGCGTCGGCGCCGTGGCCATCGATTTGTTCGTCGGCGCCAACGGCGGCACGCCCGATGAAATGGGCTTGCGCCTGAGCGGACGCGACCTCGGCTTCATATTGTTCGTCGATCTGGCCGCGCCCGCCGGAGCGTCCGCCGTCACTTACGCACTCACCGCCAGCGGATCAGCCGCGCTCGTCGGTGTCGATGGCCTCGTTCTCAGCGGCGATCTCACGGTGCGCGTCAACACCACCGGGCGCGCCTTGAATGAAGTGATCCGGACCGGTGGCGGCGACATCGCCGTGAGTTTTGGCGCCAACGAAACGCATTACCAACGCGTCGAGGGAACGAACATCACTTTTGGCATCGGCGATTTCCTCTATCTCAATGGCGCATTCGTCATTGAAAAAATCGACACGCCGAGCGGCGTCGATGTGATCGGGCCGAACAATGTGGGCGGCGCGGACGGGATCGATGACCGCGTGGCGACGGAGTTGCGAATTGGCGTAACGCTCCACGAAGCGTTTGTCGGATCGGGCCGCGGATCGGCGAGCGAAGTCGGTTTGCGCTTGGAAGGTGGAACACTGGGCGTGGTGCTCTTCTCCGCGGCGGATCAATCACTCACGGTGCAAGCGGCATCGCGTTATGCCGTCAAAGGAACATTGTCCACGGCCGGCCTTGTGGGCATCCCCGGCATTCAACTCAGCGGGCATGATTTGGCCGTCGAAATCAATCGCACCGGCGAAACACTCAGCGGCCTGAGCGTCGGAATCGGCGCCGATCAAACGGTCGATATGAGTTTCGCGACCACCGCCCAGGTCACGCGCGTCCGCGGCGGCGTCCTCGTCCAAATCCTCGACTTCGTCTATGTCGATGGCGCCTTCAGCATCGAGAAAACCGACACGCTCAGCGGCACGGACGACATCGGGCCGAACAACACTCCCGGCGCTGATGGTATTGACGACCAGATCCACTCCGAGATCCGGTTGGGCGCGTCGCTCAACGAAGCGTTCATCGGCATGGGACGCGGCAGCGACGACGAGATTGGCGTGCGGGTCACTGGCGGGACGCTCGGCATCATTCTTTTCTCGACGACCGATCAGCATCTGGCGGTGCAAGCGCCGAGCAAATACGCCGTCAAAGGCACTCTGGCCAATGCCAGTCTGGTGGGTGTCTCGGGCATCACGCTTTCGGCATCGAGCCTGTCCGTGGAACTGAACCGCACCGGTCAAACGCTCGATGGCGAATCGGTCTCGACCGGTCCCGGCGGAGCCGATGTCGATATGAGTTTCGGCAGCACGGCGGATGTGACGCGCGCCAGTGGCGCGGTCACGGTGCAGGTGTTCGACTTTGTTTATCTCGAAGGCACTTTTAGCTTCGAGAAGATCGATACGCTCAGCGGCAACGACACCCTTTCCGCCAACAACACTCCGGGCGCGGATGGCATCGATGATCGCATCGAAACGAAGATGGAAATCGGCGCCACCCTCACCGAAGCGTTCATTGGCGCGGGCCGCGGCACCGCTGACGAAGCCGGGTTGAAGTTCACGGGCGGTTCGGTCGGCGTGGTCATCTTCAAGACGGTCGATCAAAGTCTGGCGGTTCAGGCGGCAAGCAAGGTCGCTGTCAAAGGAACGTTGAGCAGCGCGAGTCTCGTGGGTGTGAATGATCTCACCCTTTCAGCCACGGCGCTGAGCGTCGAGGTGAATCGCACCGGCCAGACGCTCACCGGAGAAACCGTCTCCACCGGACCGGGCGGCGAAGTGATTGACATGAGTTTCGCTTCGGGCAGCGATGTCACGCGCGCCAGCGGCACCGTCAACATTCAGATTGCCGGTTTCGTTTTCATCACCGGCAGTTTCAGTTTCGCTAAAACCGACACGATCACGCCCATCAAAGATGCGACCGACACGGTGATCGGCACGTTGACCAGGACCGAAATCGAAATCGGCGCCACCAACGTGACCGTCTTCCTCGGCACCGATTACAACACCGGACAAGAAACGGGAGTGAAAGTGACGGGCGCAAGCCTGGGCCTGATCCTGTTCCAGAGCATCGATACAACGCTCACCACGCAGGCACCTTCCACTTACGTCATCAAAGCGAGCGGCACGGCGAGCTTGTCCGGCATCAGCGGCCTGACCTTGAGCGGCAGCCTGGCGGTGAAGGTGAACAACACCGGGAAAGATTTCAGCGGCGTTAACAAGCGGGTAATTGTCACGCCCGGCGGAAATGTCGAAATCGATTTCGCTTCGAACCTGACGCGGCTCGAAGGGAAAGTGAACCTCGAAATCGGCACGTTCGTTTCGCTCACCGGTGAATTCAGTTTCCAGCAAACCACCGCTACGGTTGGAACCGCCACCACAACGGAAATCCAGGTGGGCGTCACCAATGTCGAAGCCTTTGTCGGGCAGGGGCCGGCCCGCCTCGCCGATGGCACGCTCAACCCGGACGCGCTGGGTGTGCATATCACCGAGGCAAACCTCGGACTGGTATTGATCAAAACAGTGGATCCGACACTCAAGACGCAGGCGCCGGCCGGCTATGCGTTGAAAGCTTCGGGCACGGTGAATTTGCGCGGCATCACCGGCTTGGACGTCAGCGGCACATTGCACGTCAAGGCCAATACTACCGGGAAGAATTTCAGCGGCGCAAACACGAGAAACATTTCCACGCCCGGCGGCAATATTGCCATCGATCATGCGGGAAACCTGCTCGCAGTCGAAGGCTCGATCCAGTTCACCGTAGGCGGCGCCATCAATTTGAGCGGCAATTTCAGCTTTGAAAAGACCGGGACGACCCTGGCCGATACCAGGATCAAGGTCGGAGCGAGTGCCGTCACCACCAGCATTCAAGCCGGTGGCGTCACTGTTTCTCTCACGCAAGGTTCGCTCGCGTTGGTGCTCTTTGGGGACGGTACCTATGCGGTGCGCGCCAGGGGGACAATTTCCGTTACCGGCATTCCCAGCCTCACCTTCAGCGGCACCCTCGGCTTCGAGTCGAATTCCCACGGCGACTTTGCCGCACCTGAAACCATCAGCGTGGGTGGAGAAACATTCACGCTCGATTACACGGAAAACTTCGAGGCGTTCAGTGCCA
>JBFMDG010000016.1:0-28983 GCA_040754135.1 Verrucomicrobiota bacterium | reverse complement strand
CCATAAAGCCGCAGCGGATCTGACGCCCGTGGCGAAGCCCACGCCTATTTTGGACTGCGGTGGCAAGCGTTAGCGCGACACCGCTTTGGCCCTTTCCACACGCGCCGGATAACCCTGCGCAGGCCAGCGCGGCCAAAGCGCTGTCGCCACTGCGTTCTGCCAGCGCACTCCATAAAGCCGCAGCGGATCTGACGCCCGTGGCGAAGCCCACGCCTATTTTGGACTGCGGTGGCAAGCGTTAGCGCGACACCGCTTTGGCCCATCCCACACGCGCCGGATTAACCCTCCGCACGCCGGCGCGGCCAAAGCGCTGTCGCCACTGCGTTCTGCCAGCGCACTCCAAAAAGCCGCAGCGGATCGGACGCGCGTGGCGAAGGCCACGCCTCTTTTGGACTGCGGTGGCAAGCGTGAGCGCGACACCGCTTTGGCCCACTTCATACGCGCCGGATAACCCTCCGCACGCCGGCGTGGCCAAAGCGCCGTCGCCACTGCGTTCTGCCAGCACACTCCATAAAGCCGCAGGGGATCTGACACGCTTGGCGAAAGCCACGCCCCTTTTGGACTGCGGTGGCAAGCGTTAGCGCGACACCGCTTTGGCCCACTCCATACGCGCCGGATAACCCTCCGCACGCCGGCGCGGCCAAAGCGCTGTCGCCACTGCGTTCTGCCAGCGCACTCCATAAAGCGGCCGGACGCAGTCCGCTCAGCCCCAAGGCCGCGGCTTCCCATTTTCCGCTTGAGTTTTTGGCGGGTTGCCCTTGTGCTCTGGGGCGCATGACTGGCTATGGTGCACTGTGTCCTCAGGGAACAATTCCTAAAAAAACATTTCTTCCCTCTTCCGCGTTTCGAGAGATCTCAAATCACCTGCCGACCGGATCGCGGAATGAAGCACGATTTGCGACAAACCATTGTGTCCTGGGGCCAGGCGCGAATGTGGGAGTATATCCGATTGAATACTCGGCCAAGCGAGCATCAGCCATTGCCAACTTTGCCACTCTGTTCATTTTATGTTTGATCGCAGCCTTTCCTCGAGGCAGTCACGCCGACGAAATTGATCGCGAGAAGCTTCCTCGCGCGCTGCGTCAAGTGCCGCTCGAACGGTTATCCTCGGGAACTTACTCGGCGCTCACCTCGGAATTGGATCTTGTACAATTCCCGCGCTCGCCTGGCGCGGCTGCGCTCGGTCTCGCAGTCAGTGGCGCAACGCTCGACCCGAAAATTGGAGCGAACATCCGACTCGGCGATGATCCCGAGCTGTTGCCGGCGACGCTGCGCGCGCAAGCCGAACCGCACCTGGTCCGCAGCTGGAGCGATCCCAATCTGATCGTCGGCATTTTTCAGGAAGGCCGCTATACGGACGGCGGCGCGGTGGACTGCGGATATGGCATCAGCACCGATGCGGGGCAAACCTGGAATCGGGGATTAATTCCCCATTTGTCGGCGCAGATTGATGGCGGGCCGTTCAATCGCGCATCAGATCCGGTCGCAGGGATCGATCTGAACGGACATATTTATTTGAACACCCTTTGCTTGAAAGGCGAACCCGCAAGCTGGCTGGGATCTCTCGTGATTTCGAAATCGGTGGATGGCGGAAAAAGCTTCAGCCGGCCGCTGGTCGCTTTTGCCTCCGATCGATCCGACATTTTCCCGGACAAAAACTGGATGGCTATCAACACTTTTGCGGGCACGCCGACGGCGAATCGTATTGTGATCACGTTCACGGAGTTTCGTTATCAATCCGCGGCCAATCCGACGACCACTTATCCGATCGTGGTGACCTACAGCGATGATGGTGGTGCGAGCTGGAGCGCGCCAAAACGGCTGGCGCGTGATTATGTGCAGGGATCGCAGCCGGTGTTTCTGCCGGACGGCAAATTGATCATTGCCTATTGGAATTTTTTGGAATCGTCGATCGAGGTTCAGGTCTCTCCCGATGGCGGCGCGAACTTTGACTCGCCGAGAACGGTGACGCGCGTTTTTTCTTACGCCGATCCGGTGGCGCGCAGCCCTGCTTTTTTGTTTTCGGCCATTGGCGATCGCGAGACGGGATCGATCTATTTGGCTTATCAGGCGCGCATGGAGACGCCGCGCATTATGATGACGCGCTCTTCAGATCGGGGTGAAACCTGGACCACACCGGTGGCGGTGAACGACACTCCGAATGGGGCTTCGGTTTTTTTGCCGGCCATTGCGGCCAGTCCCGATGGCCAGCATGTGACGGTGATTTTTTACGATAAACGCGACGCGAATGGAAATGACAACCTGGTCGATCTGTATCTGGCGGAGTCTTTTGATGGCGGCAATACCTGGCAACCCAATCTGCGCATTTCGGAATCCAGTTCCGATTTGCGTTTGGCTCCGCTCACACCCATGGGGAGAATGTTGGGCGATTATCTTGGACTGGTGCCGGCGCTGAATTTTGAATTTCCGGGCGTCGCGCTTTGGATCGATACGCGGACGCAATCGCCTGACCCGTTTGCTTCCATCATTCGCCGCACCAGTGGCGCCACTTTTGCCACGTGGCAAAGCCTGCGATTTAGCGCCGAACAGCGGTCGCAAGATGCGGTCGTGAACGAGAGCGGTGATCCCGACGGCGACGGAATTCCCAACTTGCTGGAATACGCGCTTGCTATGGATCCCAATCGCGCGCAAGCCTCGCCGGTCACTCTAAGAAATAATGCCGAGAACACCTTGGCCGTAAGCGTGAGTCGAAACAGTCTGGCTTCAGACGTCCGGTTGGTTTGGCGCGCCTCGACTGATTTCAAGACGTGGCTCGAGGTGAGTCCGCAGATCACCCGCAACCAACTCGGGCCTTTCGTGTGGATCGAGACGGTCGAGTCGGTCTTTCCATTGACGCATCGATTCCAGGCGATTCAACCCGGCGCGGCGCGCTGATGGCATGCGCAATCGACGCCAGGCCGCCGCGGGCAAACTGATTGATTACTCCCGATGGCGCGTATCGATGATAATCGTGACCGGTCCGTCGTTGATCAGGCGCACTTTCATGTCGGCGCCGAATTCGCCGGTATGGACCGGTTTGCCGAGATCGGCGCCGATGCGGCGGATGAACATTTCGTAAAGTGGAATGGCAATCTCCGGACGCGCCGCGCGGATGTATGAAGGGCGATTTCCCTTTTTCGTGCTGGCAAACAAAGTGAACTGGCTGATGAGCAACAGATCTCCTTTGACCTCCGCCACCGAACGATTCATCACCCCTTGCTCATCGTTGAAAATGCGGAGCCGAACAATTTTTCCAGAGAGCCATTCGACATCCTCGGGAGTGTCGCTTTCCTCGATCCCCAGCAACACCAGCAACCCGGGACCGATCGCGCCTTTGACCTGACCGGCGATGGTCACGTCGGCTTCACTGACACGTTGGATCACCGCGCGCATGAGTCGGCTGCTGAAGGGATCACTTCGAAAAGGGTGTTGCGCTGCTGACCAGACCGTTCCATCCCTCGAGTCGGGTCAGTGATTATTTTCGTAAATGCCGGCCAGTTTCACGAGCAACTCCTCGAGGCGGCGATAATATTCCTCTTCGGTCATTTGCTTTTTCTGTTCGCGCAGCCGGGCGATTTCGCGTTCGAGTTCGTTGCGTTTGGCGCGGATTTCGGGGGGAAGTTTTTTCTCCTGCTCACTGCGGATGAGATGAAACTGATGCGCGAACAAGCCATCGAGCGCCGCGCCTTCTCTCGCTTGTTTGGTCGCGCGAACGCCACGGAACCAATCGGCCGGCGTGCCTAATCCATCGCCGTTATCGTCGATCAATGCGTGTTCCGTGGCCAGGCGTCCTTCGGTCTCGTAAAACTGCCGCGCGCCGCTCGCCGCCGTCAGGAACAACTCGAGGATGGACACCTGCCCGTCCTTGTCCAAATCGGCGTCGGTCGAGGCCAGCGCTTCGGAAAGGTATTTTCCGAGGCGCGCATAATTTTGTTCGTGGCCGCTGCGTGTGGCCGAAACAATGACACGGCCGGGAGCCGAGAGCGCATTGATAAATGGCGCGCTGGCTGATGCGGTGTTCAGGATGGCAACGGGGCGCCGGATGGGTTTCAGCCACTCTGCAAGTTCTGATGGCACAAGATCGGGACCGCGCAAATTGAACCGCGCCTCGCGACCGTCGAAAGTGCCGTGCCCGAGAAGAACGAGCCAGAGTTCGTTCAGGCCATCTTTCGGTTCTGCTTCGATGGTTTTTTTCAATTCCGCCAGGTCGTTCGTGCCGTGCGCGGGTTCGAGGCCGATGGGCTGCCATTTGGCGCCGGCGCTTTGGCAGGCTTTCTCCCAAAGGCCAGCCCATTCCTTGAATTGTTTTCCAAATTCCTCTTCCCCAGCCGCGCCAACGACCACGATGACAGAGGTTTGATCCGGAGCCGAACTGGAAGAAGCGCGACTCGATTGAAGTTTACTGAAACAGAGCGTCACCGAAACGCCGCAGAGGAATGCCAGGAATCTTGTCCATTTACCGTGTTGAATGTTTGGCGCCAGGCATTCGCCAATCGGCATCGCCGCGCGTTTGCCGTGGTGATCGATCGCCGGATTGGGATAAGCGCATTTCACGGTAAACCTTTCCAGCGCCGCAAACCCCATTCAGCGAGAAAACAGACCAGAGCGAACAGGAACACCGCCGGTTGATGCCACAGAGGGAAGGACCAACTCTCCATGATCGGGGCTTTACGATGCGGCAGACTGGCGACAAACGAATTCAAGCCGCTCATTTCAAGCATTTCGCCACCAGTTTGGCGGGCGATGGTTTCGAGCAAGGGACGATTGGGTTTGAGCGACCGGAATTCCTCGGCGGCCGGTTCGGAAGTCCAGCCGGTTTCTGCGCGCCCCACTTCCACGCCGTTGGAATCGAACACCACAGCTTCCGCGAAGTAACCGCCTGATTCGCGCGGAACAAAGCTGACCTGATAAAGCCCCGATTCATTAGGCGAGGGATCGACGGCCAGCCGGATCTCGTTAATTGGAGCGTTTGTGGCCGCGGCAGCCATCGGTGTTTGCCGCACTGCATTCGAGCCATTGGTTTGACCCGATCCAGAATGCACGTGCCGCACCGTGAGCGTGACGTTGGCGTTATCGAGCGGCAGGAACTCTTTGTCCCGCGCGCGCACCCGCAGCAAAATGGCTTGATTCGGATCATCTCGTTTCGGTTCGCCGGTGAGTTGAATGCGTCCGGGAACATCGGCAACGAGCCAACGGATCATTTGCCGCCATGCTTTGCCGAGGTCACGCTGAAGCGACTCATTTTTCAAACCCCAATGCCAGAGGTCGCCAATCATCAACGCGGCCGACCGCCCATTGCCATAACGTTGCATGACCAAAGCCGGGAATTGTTGCCCGCCCGGCTCGGTCACTGTCGCCAGCATGCTTCCGCCAGGTTTGATATCGCGCGACGGATTCAACACCTGAAACCGCGGCATTTCTTCGACCCGGCTTCGTTCATCGGCCTCATTCCGCCGCAAACGCACCCAGGGCTGAAGCAAACCTTCGCGCGTCAAAGACAGCTGCAAACCGGCGAGGGGACGCGTTTCAGGCGCGCGATCCATATAAACGGGAAGCACATCGCCAATGGGCGTGCGGGCATATTGGCCGTGCTGGAAGGAATCCACTCCGCCGAGCATGAGAAAACCACCGCCACGATCCGAGACGAACTTCTCGATGAGGCTGAGTTGATCATGTGTGAAAAACTGCGCTTCGAGATCATCGACGATCAGCGCGTCGTACTGATAAAGGTCTTCAGCCGTTTTAGGGAAGCCGCCTTTCAACTCGAATTCATCGCGCGTGTTTAAGCGGATGAGCACTGGCTGATCGTAACGCTCCGTCTCTTCGGTTTTGCGATCGAACCCGCGATAGAGTGGGTTACTCGATTCGCCGGCGCGGCCGCGGAATTCGAATTTGGGCTCGCGCTTGGCCAGGCGTATCAGGCCCACCAACTCGACCTGGTCATCTTCATCCACAGCGCGTTTCAGGAATTTATATTCCCAATTCGGACGGCCCGAAACGTAAAGCACGCGGTAAGGGCCGCCGCCGCGATCGACCACAACCACTCGGCTGTTGTTTGCCAGCGTGGCTTCGGCGGAGGTTTCCGGGTGATCGAATTGCGGCAACTCCTCGCTTGCAGAAACGCGCACGCGATAAAAAACAACGCCGGGCCTGGTGGGCCGCACCTGGAATCGGAAGGTTAGCGTCTCGAAAGGTTTGCTGACCTTCTGCGTTTCTTCGGCAACCCACACCGCCGGGTCGGAAGCAACGCTGTTGGTTGGCGGCTTGAGGGCTGGATCGGGCAAAGGATTTCCAGTGGCCGCCGTCGCACGCTGCAGATTCGTTCGAGTGCTTCCCCCGCTTAACTCGAACAAATGAGCCACCACCGTCTTCCCGGCATAACCGGCCGCAGCCACTTCCGCTTGAATGGTCACCGGCGCGTCTTCAAATGCGGTTTGCGTCACTCCTACGCGCTGCAAGGTGAGATCCTGAACCGAATCATCTTTGCCAATCAAAATTGGATAAACGGGCGGCAATCCGTCCAGATCGGCCGGGCCTTCACCCAGGTCAGTGGCATTGCCATCGGTCATGAGAAGAATGCCGGCGAGAGGCTGTCCTTGAAACCGATCGCGAATCGTTCGCAGCGCCGCTCCGATTGCCGAGGCGCGGCCATCGAAAGTTAATTCAGAAAAATCGCGGCTGGGCTGGAGGCGCGAATCGAAAAGATATCGGCGCACTTGAAAATGTTCTTCGAGGGTCGATTTCCAGGTGGTCTGATGATCGTTGAGTTGGGCGCGCAACCATTCGCCGCGCGTTTGAGTGGCCTCGCGATCTTTGATTTGCATGCCCTGGCTGTTGTCGGCGAGGAGCACGAAGTAATTCGAACCCGGCCGCGCCCGCTGACCGCTCCAGAGCGGTTCCAAGAGGCAAAAAGCGAGCACGGCAAAGCCGAGCAATTTCAGGAAAACGCAAGCCGTCCGAGTGAGCCGCTCGGCCGCAACTCGCCGATACGCCCAATAAAGCAACGCTCCGCCTGCGGCAAAGAGAATCGCCGCCGGAATGAGCCAATCCCGTGCGGAAATAAAGAGCGTGGCCTGAACCATCACGGCGAAATTCTGCCATGCCTGTCCGTCCGCTGCGAATGGAAAGTGCGCCGCCCTCGAATTTTTCTGAATTCAGCCCCCCGTAGCAGCCTGACGTGAGTCGGCTCTGATTTTTTCTGCGCGCATGCCGCAACTTGGGCCCGGGAACTTGCCCACGCGCCAATAGCGCTTGGGCGCATTGAGGACCGGCAAACGCGCCACCGTTGGTTAAGTGACGGCTTGACCAGGAATAAGTGATCGAACTCACATTCGATGCTACCGCCATTTTGAATTCTGCCTCCGTAGCAGCCTGACGTGAGTCGGCTCTAACTTCTTCCACGCGCATGCTTCAACTTGGGCCAGCGAACTTGCCCACGCGCCAATAGCGCTTAGGCGCATTGAGGACCGGCAAACGCGCCACCGTTGGTTAAGTGACAGCTTGACCAGAAATAAATGATCGAACTCACATTCGATGCTACGGCCATTTTGAATTCTGCCTCCGTAGCAGCCTGACGTGAGTCGGCTCTAACTTCTTCCACGCCCATGCTTCAACTTGGGCCCGGGAACTTGCCCACGCGCCAACTGCGCTTGGGCGCATTGAGGACCGGCAAACGCGCCACCGTTGGTTAAGTGACGGCTTGACCAGAAATAAATGATCGAACTCACATTCGATGCTACGGCCAATTGAATTCTGATTCCCGTAGCAGCCTGACGTGAGTCGGCTCTAACCTCTTCCACGCGCATGCTTCACCTTGGGCCAGCGAACTTGCCCACGCGCCAACTGCGCTTGGGCGCATTGAGGACCGGCAAACGCGCCACCGTTGGTTAAGTGGCGGCTTGACCAGAAATAAATGATCGAACTCACATTCGATGCTACGGCCAATTTCCAATTCTGCCTCTCGTAGCAGCCTGACGTGAGTCGGCTCTAACCTCTTCCACGCGCATGCTTCACCTTGGGCCGGGAACTTGCCCACGCGCCAATAGCGCTTAGGCGCATTGAGGACCGGCAAACGCGCCACCGTTGGTTAAGTGACGGCTTGACCAGAAATAAATGATCGAACTCACATTCGATGCTACGACCATTTGAATCCCATCCGCGCGATTCTCTTCAACCCTGCAACCATTTAACCCTGCAACCATTTAACCACTTAACCATTTAACTTAACCAACACGCCCCTCACCTCTGCACTCGCGCGCCGCCGCCTTTCATCAGTTTTTCCACCTCGTCTTTCGAGGCCATCGAAGTGTCGCCCGGAGTCGTCATGGCCAGCGCGCCGTGGGCTGCGCCGTAATCGACTGCCTTTTGCGCGTCGCCCGTGGTCATCAACCCGTAAATCAATCCGCTGGCAAAACTGTCGCCGCCGCCGACGCGATCGAGTATTTCCAGATCCGGATATTTGCGGCTCTCGAAAAAGTTTCCGTTCATCCAGCAAATGGCCGCCCAGTCATTTCGCGTGGCCGTCTTGGCGGCGCGCAAGGTCGTCGCCACGACTTTGAAGTTGGGATAGGCCTGCACGGCGGTTTCGATCATTTTCTGGAACGCCGTCACGTCAATGTGCAGGAGATGTTCATCCGCGCCTTCCACGTGAAAGCCGAGGCAAGCCGTGAAATCCTCCTCGTTGCCGATCATGACATCGACGTGCCGGGCGATCTCTTTGTTGACTTCCTGGGCGCGTTTCTGGCCGCCGATGCTTTTCCAAAGGCTCGGGCGATAATTCAAATCGTAAGAGACGACCGTGCCGTATTGTTTGGCCTTTTGCACCGCTTCAATGACCAGCTTCGGCGTGGTGTCGCTGAGCGCGGCGAAGATCCCGCCCGTATGAAGCCAGCGCACGCCGAGTTTTCCGAAAATGTGATCCCAATCGAAATCGCCGGGCTTGAGCTGGCTGGCCGCGGTGTTGCCGCGATCGGGGATCCCCACCGCGCCGCGCACGCCAAAACCGCGTTCGGTGAAATTCAACCCGTTGCGCACGGTGCGGCCCACGCCATCGTACGGCACCCATTTGATGAATTCGGTTTCGACGCCTCCTTGCAGAATGAAATCTTCGATGAGCCGGCCGACGTCATTTTCCGCGAAGGCGGTGCAAACGGCCGTTTTGAAACCGAAGCATCGGCGCAGTCCGCGAGCCACGTTGTACTCGCCGCCGCCTTCCCACGCTTTGAATTCGCGCGCGGTGCGGATGCGGCCTTCGCCCGGATCGAGCCGGAGCATGATTTCGCCAAGCGCGATCATGTCGTATTTGCAGGAGCCAGCCGGTTTCAGTTCTAAATTCGCCATGGTCAATTCAGGGTTAATTCAAGTTCAGCGTTCAAGTTCGAGTTCAGCTGGCCCGAATCGGAACGGAGGATCCGGCGCGGGCCACGCGGCGGACTTTCGGAAAAGGAGGAAGCGAACTCAATACAAAAGTGGGTCTCGTGCGGCACGAGGGTGCGTGACCGCGAACGACAGAAAGAAAGCGGACAAATGAACGGCCGAGACGCCGAGACGCAGAAAAAACCGGAGAAGGACAGATTCGTGGAATGCACCGTTGAATCAATGTCCGCGCCATGGCAACGCGGCCTCGGACCGCGACTCTGCGAGTCGCAGCACGTGCCCCGTTCTCCTCGCCAAAATATTTCACGACCTTTGCGCCCCGGAACTGCGTGGCATCTCAGCTCGACTCTGGACTCTGGAAAGCGACAAACGCGGGCACGAGCTATCACTGCCAAAAAGCTTGAAAGGCGGGTCCGGTTTCGCCAAATCAACTCCAGCCATGCATCGATTTGCCGCTCTGATTTTACTTGTCCTCCCGCTCCTCGCCGACGGGCCCGCTGACAATCTCGCTGACAAAGTGCGTCCGGTGCCGCCCCCGGGCATCTCGGTTCCGGCTGCCGAGCGCGTGGAAATCGAATCGGAACTGGCCGCCTTGGGCCGGCAAATCGAAGAGCTGCGAGCCGGGCTGAAGGACAAACCAAAGATGCTCTCCTTTTTGCCGGACGTGGAAATCTTTCACAAAGCTGTCCAAGTGGCGCTGCAGCACAATGAATTTTATAAAACCAATGAATTTGAAATTGCGCACAGCCTCCTGCTTCAGGGGACGGATCGCGCGCGTCAACTGGCCCTCGGCCGGGTGCCCTGGTTGTCGGCCACTGGTCTGGTCGTGCGTGGTTACAAATCCAAAATCGATCACTCGATCCAGCCCTATGGATTGGTCGTGCCGCCCTCCTTTCAGACCAATAGCGCGCACCGCTACCGGCTCGATGCCTGGTTTCATGGACGGGGGGAAACGTTGACCGAACTGGCATTTCTCAATGAACGGCAACGATCGCCGGGCGAGTTCGTTCCACCAAATGCCTTCGTGCTGCACCTCTACGGCCGCTATTGCAACGCCAACAAATTCGCCGGCGAAATCGACCTTTTCGAAGCGCTCGATCACGTGCGGCAGCATTACCCCATTGACGACAACCGGGTGGCGATGCGCGGATTTTCGATGGGCGGCGCGGCGTGCTGGCAGTTCGCGGTGCATTACGCGGGCCGTTGGGCCGCAGCCGCGCCCGGCGCCGGCTTTTCCGAGACCGCTGATTTCCTCAAAATATTCCAGAACGAAAAAGTCCAGCCGGCCTGGTACGAACAGAAGCTCTGGCACTGGTACGATTGCACCGATTACGCGCTCAATTTGTTCCATTGCCCCACTGTGGCGTACAGCGGCGAAAACGATCGCCAAAAACAAGCCGCCGATATCATGGCCAAAGCGCTCGCCGCCGAAGGCATGGAGTTGACGCACCTCATCGGACCGAAAACCGGCCACATTTATCATCCCGACACGAAACGTGAAATCAATGCGCGCATCGACAGCATCGTCGCACGCGGCCGCAATCCGGTGCCGCGCAAAGTCCGATTCACCACCTGGACACTGCGTTACCATGAGATGTTGTGGGTGACGCTCGATGGCCTCGAAGAACATTGGGAACGCGCACAGGTGGAAGCGGAGATCGTCGATGACCGCACCGTTCGCCTTTCCACGAAGAACGTTTCGGCGCTCACGCTCTCGATGCCGCCGGGACTTTGCCCGCTCGACCCGACGCAAGCCCCTCGCGTGATTCTCGATGGCCGCACTCTGACCGCTCCGCGTGTCCAGAGTGACCGCTCCTGGACCGCTCATTTTCGCAAGGAGGGCAAGCGATGGAATGCCGCGCCGCATGGCGATGCCCCTGGGTTGCGCAAACGCCACGGTTTGCAAGGTCCAATCGACGACGCGTTCATGGACAGTTTCATCATGGTGGAACCGACCGGCCAGCCGCTGCATGAAAAGACAGGCGCCTGGGCCGCTGCCGAAATGAAACACGCCATTAACCATTGGCGGAAACAGTTTCGCGGCGATGCTCGGGTGAAGAAAGACACCGAAATCAGCGACGACGACATCGCATCGAGTCATCTCGTGCTTTGGGGCGATCCGCAGAGCAACCGGCTGCTTGCGCGGCTGGCTGCGCAGTTGCCGATCAGCTGGGATGGCGAGAAGGTGCGCCTCGGCAAAAAAGAATTATCTGCCGCGCATCACGTGCCGGTCCTGATTTATCCCAATCCGCTGAACCCGCGCCGCTACGTCGTGCTGAACAGCGGTTTCACCTTTCGCGAGTACGATTACCTGAACAATGCGCGGCAGATCGCGAAGCTGCCCGATTTTGCCGTTGTGGATGTGAACAAGCCCATGACGTCGCGCCTGCCCGGCGGCATTGCGGCGGCAGGATTTTTTGACGAACAATGGCGGCTGCGCGAGGTGGAGGGGCGATGACACGGTCGCTGGCAAAAGCGCGGTGGCTGTTGGCTGGGATCGTGGTTTTGATCTGCGGGACCGCCATTTTCGCGCAACCGATCACCACCGCGCCGCCGGGGCCGCGGAAGCATCCGCCGCGCGGCATTCCCATTTCCGCAACGGATCGGGACGAACTCACGCTCAGGTTGCAAGCGCTCGAGCAGGAAATTGCCGCAGCCGAAAAAACGGTGGCGGACCGCCCTGCCCTGCTGGCTTTGTTGCCGGACGCGCAGATTTTCCACAAGGCCGTGCAGTACGCGCTCGAGTATGACGAATTCTTCCGCACGAACGAAGTGGCGATTGCGCGAAGTTTGCTCGAGCGCGGAAGCGAACGCGCGGCCGCGTTGCGCGCGGGCGTGGCGCCGTGGACAAGCGCCACCGGGTTGGTGGTTCGCGGATTCAAATCGAGAATTGACGGTTCCATTCAACCGTATGGGCTGGTGGTGCCGTCCTCCTTTCGCACCAACGCACCTGAAAACTTCCGGCTCGATGTCTGGTTGCACGGGCGCGACAATCACCTTACCGAACTCAAATTTCTCCACGATCGCCAGCGGTCGGCGGGCGAGTTCAGTCCTGCCGATGCTTTTGTTTTGCATCCCTATGGCCGGTATTGCAACGCGTTCAAATTCGCGGGCGAAACGGATCTGTTCGAGGCGCTCGCGCACGCGCAGGCGAATTATCCGATCGATCCCCGCCGGCTCGCCATCCGCGGCTTTTCCATGGGCGGCGCGGGAACGTGGCACCTGGCGGTTCATCACGCCGGCTTCTGGGCGGCCGCGGCGCCCGGAGCGGGATTTGCCGAGACCCCGCGCTACACGCGAATTCTTGAACGCTATCCCGGTGTTCCATGGTTCGAGCAAACGCTTTGGAAGCTGTACGACGCGCCCGCCTACGCCGCCAATCTGATCCATTGCCCGGTGGTGGCCTACAGCGGCGAATTGGACAAACAGAAACAAGCCGCCGACCTCATGGCCGAAGCGATGGCCGAACAGGGCCTCACACTCACGCATCTCATCGGGCCCGGCACCGAACACAAATACCATCCACAAACCAAAATCGAAATCGCGCGGCGAATCGACGCTTTGCTGCTGCCACCGCGTGATCCTTTTCCGCGCAGCGTCCGGTTCGTCACCTGGACCTTGCGCTATTCGCAATTGGCCTGGGTTCAACTCGAAGGACTGGACGCGCATTGGAAAAAAGCCGAGGTCACCGCCAAAATTCTCGATGATCAAACAGTCCGCGTAGAGACGGAAAACGTGTCGGCGATTCGTTTGAGCTTTCCCGCAGGAACCTGTCCGCTCGACAACACCCTCAGTCCGCGAGTTGTTCTCGATGGAACGACGGTCACGGCGCCGCGCGTGCAAACGGACCGATCGTGGCAAGCGCGATTCGAAAAACAAAAAGGCAAATGGCGGCCCAGCGCTCCGCCGCGAATTTCGGAATTGCGTAAACGCCCCGGATTGCAAGGGCCGATCGACGACGCGTTTTATGATGCTTTCCTTTTCGTGCGGCCCACCGGAGTTTCTTCGAACAACGCCGTGGCCGATTGGATCCGCGCGGCGATGGACCAGGCAATTCAGGATTGGCGCGCTCAATTCCGCGGCCAGCCGGAGGTCAAGGATGATCGGGACGTCACGGTGAGCGACGTGGAAACCAAACATCTCGTGCTTTGGGGCGATCCGCAGAGCAATCGGTTGACGCGTGAGATTGCCGACCGGCTGCCGATCGCGTGGCGCTCGGAGCGGCTCGCAGTGGGCCGGGAAACATTCGATGCGTCGCGGCATTTGCTGGCGATGATTTACCCAAACCCGCTCAACCCGAAACGGTATGTGGTGCTGAATTCCGGATTCACGTTTGCGTCGATGGGTCCGCTGAGCAATGCCCTGCAAACGCCAAAGCTTCCTGACTACGCCGTGCTCGCCATCGAACCCTCGGGAAATCCCTGGCTCGACAAAGTGGTGCGCCGAGCCGGTTTCTTTGGGGAACGCTGGGAACTCATCGATTCACCAGCCAAGTAATCCTGCCCGCAGCGCTGTCCGTGCCATTAGAACTCAGTCGTCCAGAATGAGGGATGCCGGTGGTTTCTTGTTTTGCGCTGAGGACTTTTCTAATCTCGCGCCATGGAATCGAGACCGGCACGACGTTGGTGCGTCTGGATGTTTCTTCTTTTGTTGCTGGCGGGTGTGCCGTTGCGATCCGAACCGCTGGGTCCCTCCTCGAGACGCACTGGCCTGATTATCTCGGAAATCATGTACCATCCGCTGGCGCGGCTGGACGGAGCCGATCTCGAGTTCATCGAACTGTGCAACACGCAACCGTATGCCGAGGACCTCACCGGCTACCGGCTGAGTGGCGCCATTGATTTCGAGTTTCCGAGCGGGTTCAGCCTGGCCGCAGGCGCCTTCGTGGTGGTGGCCAAGGATGCCGCGGCCATCCGCGCCGTGTATGGCATCCAAAACGTCATTGGCAATTTCACAGGCGCGCTCCAGAACAGTTCGGCTCGAGTCGAGTTGCGCAATAAAGCCGGCGCCGTGCTCCTCGATGCGCGTTACGCGGATGAAATGCCGTGGCCGATCGCGGCCGATGGCGCGGGGCACTCGCTCGCGCTGACGCATCCGTCCTTCGGCGAGAGCCAATCCAGAGCGTGGTCGGCCTCTTCCATGCCGGGCGGATCGCCTGGCCGCGCCGAATTGCCTGCCGCCAACAGCAGTGCAGCCATCCGCATCAATGAATGGCTCGCACATACCGACGACCCGGAATTGGATTACGTCGAATTGTTTAATCGGAGCCATCAACCAATCGACATCTCAGGGTGGTGGCTGAGCGACGACGCAGCCACGAACAAATTTCAAATCCCCAACCCGACAATTTTGCAACCGCGAGCTTGGGTCGCATTCCGTCAAGACCAGCTCGGGTTTGCTTTGAGCGCGGAGGGGGAGCGAATTTTTTTGCGAGGTGCTGACGGCGCGCGAGTTATCGATGCCGTCCGGTTCAAAGCACAAGACAATGGTGTGGCATCCGGCCGATTTCCAGATGGGGAGGACCGGTTTGTCGAGCTCACCACAACAACTTCTGGATCTGCCAACTCACGACCGCTCGAACGCCCAGTTGTCATCAGCGAATTGATGTTTCATCCGCTGACCGAAGATTCCGATGACGAGTTCATTGAGTTACACAATCGCAGCGCAAAGACGATCGATCTGGGCGGTTGGAAATTTACAGACGGAATTGATTTTCAAATTCCGGCAGGCACCTCGATCTCTCCTGGCGGATTTCTCGTCGTCGCCAAGAACAAGACGCAACTGATGCAGAATCATCCTCCATTACAAAATGGAACGGTGGTGGGCAATTACACCGGCACACTTGCCAACGCCGGCGAGCGCGTGGCGCTGGCCGTGCCGGAGTGGATTGTGACCACGAATACCGCCGGCGTTTCAATCACCAATCTCGTTTTCGTCGTCGTGGATGAAGTGAACTTCACCGATGGCAGGCGTTGGAGCCGATGGGCCGATGGCGGCGGGAGCAGTCTGGAATTGATCGACGTCGCGGCGGAAAACGATTTCGCGGCGAACTGGGCGGACAGCGATGAATCGCTCAAGAGCTGGTGGAACACGGTTGAGAACACGGGAGTGTTGACGGCCGGTGACGGCAATGCGGCCTCGATGTTTGAAGTGATTTTGCTCGGCCCCGGCGAGTGTTTGCTCGATGACGTGGAGGTGATTTCCGCAGGAACGAGCATCAACCGGGTGGCGAACGGGACGTTTGAAAGCGGGACAAGCGGCTGGGTTTTTGAAGGAACGCACGAGAGAACGTCCATCGAGACCGCGCTGGGCGGATTCAACAGTGCGCGAAGCCTGCGGCTGCGCGCCAGTGGCCGGGGCGAGTACACGGCCAATCGTGTGCGCATCAATCTGACGCAACCGCTCGAACCGGGTTCCACGGCTAAGTTGCGAGCGAAGGTGCGATGGCTGCGCGGCCAGCCGGACATCGTGCTGCGGTTGAGCGGCAACTGGCTTGAAGCTGCCGGCGTCATGGCTGTTCCAAAGAATCTCGGCACGCCCGGCGAGCCGAACAGCCGCGCTGTGGCCAATGCCGGACCGGTGATTTACGACGTGTCGCATGCGCCGATATTGCCCGGCGCCGGCCAGGAAGTCCGTGTGAAAGCACGCGTGGCCGATCCGCAAGGTGTGGCTTTTGTCCAGTTGAAGTTCCGAGCCGATCCCGCGACCAATCAGACCGCGGCGCCCATGAATGATTCGGGATTGGATGGCGATGAGTTTGCCGGCGATGGAGTTTTCACGGGCCGGATTCCCGGACGCGCCTCGGGCACGGTGGCTTTCATCATTGAAGCGGTCGATCGGCTGGAGGCGGCGTCGCGATTTCCGAAATTCGAGGCGCTTTATCCTTCGGACCAACTCGGCCCGGAATGCCTGGTGCGCTGGGCGGACCCGGTTTCGAATGGCAGCTTCCCGCCGTACCGAATCTGGCTGGCAGACGCGACGGTGCGTCAATGGAGTGCGCGAGGCGGAGCGCACAACGCGCCGCTGGATGCCACGGTGGTGTATGGCGGCGAGCGAGTCGTTTACAACGCGGGCGCCTATTACAGCGGGAGCGCCTGCTCGGCGCCGCGATTAGATTCGCCGCAGGGAGCAATTTGCGGTTACAACCTCGTTTTCCCGAAAGACGACCTCATGCTGGGTGAGAAGGACGTGATCCTGGACGCCAATTGGCCCGGCGGATTCGCGACGCACGAGCAAGTCGGCTTCTGGATCGCGAAGGAACTCGGCATTACCTACAACCATCGCCGCTTCGTTCATCTTTTCGTGAATGGCCAGCGGCGCGGCGGAGTGTACGAAGACGCTCAACAGCCGAATGCGGCCATGATGGAACAATGGTTTCGGGACGACCCCGATGGCGATCTCTACAAACTCGAAGTCTGGTGGCAATTCGTGTTCTGGCAGCAGGTCAATTGCGGCAGTTATTTTCACGTGCGGCTCGACGACTTCCGATTGCCCGATGGCCGCAAGAATCTCGCGCGCTACCGCTGGATCTGGCAGAAGCGCGCTGTGCGCGGATCGGCGAACGATTACGAAACGCTCTTCGACCTGGTCGATGCCGTGAACACGCGCGACGCCGCTGCCTACACCCGCAATGTCGAGGCGTTGGTGGACGTGGAAAACTGGGCGCGCATTTTTGCGGTCGAACACATCGTCGGCAACGTGGACAGCTACGGCTTTTCCTGGGGGCACAACATGTATGCTTACAAACCGGCGCGCGGGCGCTGGACGATGTTCATGCACGATCTCGATTACTCCTTCAACGCGGGCGGCAGCATGTTCGATGGCATCGAAGATCCAAACATCACGCGTCTCCTCACTCATCCGCCCTTCCTGCGGGCTTATCTCCGCGCGATGCAAGACGCCATCCAGGGCCCGCTAGTGGCGACGCGGCTGAATGCCTTTTTGGACGCGAACGATGCCGCATTGCGAGGCAACAACGTTTCTGAAATCGGGCCGCAACAGGCCAAGAGCTGGTTTGCCGGTCGCGTGACAGTGATGCAGAACGAACTGGCCGCGCGCGACGGAGTGTTCGCGCTCGAGGCGCCGGCAAATCAAATCACGACGTCAAACACGTTTGTGCCGGCGGAAGGCACCGCACCAGTGGCCGTGCGCGAAATCCGCCTCAATGGCAGCGCCCTTCCGGTCACCTGGAGTTTTGTGCCCGGCACGCAGCGCCCCATTCGCTGGCAAGCGCAGGTACCGTTGCAAACCGGTGAAAACGTCCTCCATTTCGAGGGATTCGACGGGCGCGGCAAGGCGGTGCCAGGCACCTCCGTTTCGCGAACGGTGATCCGCAGCGGCACGCCGGATCGCGCCGAGGAAAAACTGGTGTTCAATGAAATTTTTTATGCGACCGACACGGGCAGCGCATTCGTCGAAGTCCACAACACTTCCACAACGACTGCCTTCGATCTGTCCGGCTGGCGGATGGATGGTCTCGATTACCGATTTGCCCCTGGCACCGCCATCGCGCCAAATGGCTTTCTCGTGGTCGCGCGAAATTCCGCGGCGTTCACATCGGTCTTTGGCAATGTGCCGCTCGCCGGCGAGTTCGGCGTGGCTTTGAGTCCCGAGGGACAGCGGCTGAGTTTGGTCCGCCCGGGCGCGCTTCCCGCGAACGACTTTATCATCGACACGGTCGCTTACGAGAATCAACCGCCGTGGCCGCAGGCAAACGGAGCATCCATCCAGCTCATCGATCCATTGCAGGAGAATGCACGCGCGCTGAACTGGACCGTTCAACCGACCAACGCGCCGCCGCCGCAACCGGAGTGGGTGTTTGTTTCGCTGACCGGACCGGCCACGAGTTCGACGATTTATCTCTACCTGACGGCGGCTGCGGAAGTCGATTTCGACGAGTTGCAACTGGTGGCCGGTGGCGTTGCCGGCGCCGGTCCGAACTTGATTCGGAACGGGAGTTTCGAAACGGGTTTGACCGATGGTTGGGGCGTGTCGGCGAACCATGCCTCGAGCTTTGTCACGCCGGACGCGAGGCGATCGGGCGCGAGCGGACTGCGCCTGATTGCGACCACGGGCGGCAGCACTCGAGGCAGCGCGATTTATCAGGACATTGCGCCGGGCCTTACGATTGGGAACACCTACACGCTAAGTTTTTGGTTTCGACCGCGCCGCGGTCCGGCCCAGCTTCAGGTGCGGCTCTCGGGCAGCACTGCCGGTTCAGGCATTTTCACTTCGAACGATTTTCAAGGCCAGCCACCCCCTAATCCGCCGCGCGCCACTCCCGGGGCGATGAATGCAGTTCACGCCGCGTTGCCGAAGCTGCCCGCGCTTTGGATCAATGAAGCCGCGCCGCTCAATGATAATGACGGCGGCATCACCGATGGCGCGGGAGAACGCGAACCTTGGATTGAGTTGTTCAATTCAGGCGATGCGACGGTGCCACTGGATGAGATGGCATTGACCACTTCGTGGAATGAACCGGCTCGATGGCGGTTTCCAGCGGGACTCTCCATCGGGCCCGGCCAATTCCTGCTCGTGTGGTGCGACGGCGAGCCGAACGAAACCGCGGGCGCCGAACTGCACACAAATTTCCGGCTGGCAGCCGCCGACGGATTTGTCGCGCTCACCACAGCGACTGCGCAAGGATGGCAGGCGCTCGATTACATTCGCTACGCAGCGGTCCCGAGCGACAAGTCCATCGGATTCGCTTTTGATGGCAGCGGCGCAGAACGCACCGTGCTTTTGCCTACACCCGCGGGACCGAATCCGGCTCAGGCGAAACCGCCGCAAATCTGGATTAACGAATGGCTCGCCGGAAATACACGCACGTTGCAGGATCCGGCGGATGGAGATTTCGAAGATTGGTTTGAACTGTTCAATCCGCAGCCTTTCGCCGTGGATCTCTCCGGCTGGTTTTTAACGGACACCCTTACGAATCAGTTCAAATCGCAAATCGCTGACGGCATTCAGATTCCTGCGCAAGGCTTTTTGCTCGTTTGGGCCGATGAGGAAGGATCACAGACGCAACCGCCATCGAGCCTTCACGTTCGATTCAAACTGGCGGGCAGCGGCGAAGAAATCGGGCTGACTTCTCCTGACGGCACGCTGGTGGACCGCATCCAGTTTGGACAGCAGCGCGATGACATCAGCGAAGGACGCACCGCGGCTGGCAGTACTGTGTTGCGATCCTATGAAACTCCAACGCCGGGCCAGGCCAATGGGCCGATCGAATCGTTCGCGATTACAGAGGTTGTCCGCACGCCGCTCGACACACTGCGCATTACTTGGGAGGCGCGTCCCGGTGAACGTTACCGCCTGGTGATGACACCGCGACTCACACCCGAGCCATCGTGGGAAATAATCGGCGAAATTGACGCGCAAAGCGAGGTGAGTTTCTTGAACATCTCGATGCCCGACTCGACTCGTTTTTTTAAAGTGGTCAGGATCGAGTAACCCCGATGGAAGATCGACGTTTTCAGAAGGAGCCATCGCCTCGTTGCCTCGTTTACTTTGCCTCTGCTCAATACACGCGAATCGACACTTTCTTCTCGAAGGCCGCGTCATCGATCTTGCCTTTGGCGAAAGCATCGACGTCCGCTTTGCGCACGCGAATGACCATGGTCGATCCGCCGAATGCGGCCGCATCATCGGCCCGTTTCACCGCCACCACTTTCGGCGATTTGGAAGCGTCATCGCTCGAACTGGCCGAGCCGGATGCGGAGGAAGAAGAGCGCGCGGAAGAACCGGCCGATTTGCGAACGACGGTGTTCAGGCGAATGGCGTGCCCGGCGTGCGCGGCGCTTCCACCACTGCTGCCGCTGACCGCAACGACGATGGAATCGTCCGGAGCGAGATGTCGGATATTGGAAGCATTTTTGAGCGACTGGATGATTTCCTCCTTCAACTGTTCCACTTTTTCTTCTTTGTATTCCACCTTGGGTCCAGCGTTTGCGCTGAATGCCCATGATCGGGTCGCCTCGCGCGGTCCGAACAATTCGCGTTTGGTTTTCTCCCAATCGGTGTCGGGTGCGGCATCTTCCGCCTCTTTTTTCACAGCCGGCGGCATCAGGGGAAAGCGAACGTTCAACAGAAACAAAGCCCCGTAACCGTCCAGATAAATGGTTTGCGGCCGTGGCGCCCCGCCCAAAGTATGGAGCGCGATGCCCATGGCCAATTCGGAACGTTCACGCCCGCCGCTTTGCTCGATGGCTTTGTTCAAGATTCGCGCCATTACGGTCAGATCTTCGCGAATCGCCGCCAGCGTTTCCGCATCCTGATCGGCGCCGCCAATAACCAGCGGCGGCGTGACCGATTTGCTCAAGGCGGGAATGTTGAATGGTCCGTTGTCCGATAGGACAAGATCCAGCGGACCGCCGTATTCCAAAACATGATCGGAACCATCTCCAGAAGCCACCGCCACTCCGCCGCCGGCCTGGGCCAGTGCCACTTCCACCTGGAGGTTCGCCGGGACGAGCGCGTGCTCTACTTGCGCCGAATTGCCATCGGGCACGGGGAGCACAGGATGAAGAATTTCTTGAGCCGATGCGCACGTGATCGCCGCGAGCAAGGCTGCGGATTGAGAGAGGATTGAGTTCATATTTTGCATTGAGATTTGGTTCAAGTCGTCGTTCGAAAAGATTAGCGATCGGTTTCGGTTGCCGGCGGGTTTTGTTGATAAGCCACCAGTTGACCGATTTGTTCCTGAGTATTGAGCAGGCGATTTTCCGCCACAACAGCCACGGTCTCGATGGCGGCGCGCAAGTTGGCCAGGTCGGCCAGGCGTTGCTGTTCCATTTTCTTGAGCACTGCCAGCATGGCCTGTCGGTCTTCGGTGCGCGCAGATTCATAACTGCGGGCAAAATCGGCGAGGAGTTTTTGCGTTTCGCCGGCCGACGCCGCCGCGGCGCGCGCGGCCCATTCGGATAACCCGTTCTGCAAGTTTTTACGAAACTCGGTATCAGCCTGCGAAGGATTGGCGGAAAGTGCGGCTTCGAGGTCGGCGCGCATTTCCCGGCGGATTTCAGCATGCAATTCTTCCTTGAGCGGACTCACAATCGCCGCGCGGAGCTTTTCGACGTCCGGTGCTGCAATGGTGAGCCGCCCAAGGCCGAACCCGACACCCAAAACGAAAACGGCGGCTGCGGCCCAGCGCATGGTGAGAGCGGTCCAGCGCCGGCGCTTCACCGCTGGCGCGAGTTCCCATGTGGAAAGGGCTTCACGGGTCTGTTGCCAGGCTTCCATCTGAACGCGGCATGGCGGGCAGACATCCAGATGTTGCTGCAAGGACTGGTGCGTTTCGGGCGATGATTCGCCGTACAGATAAGCCATCCAATCTTCACGCGAAGGGTGGCTCAAAGCATCAGATTTTCCTCGATTCGACGTATTTTCCATAAATTGTTTTTCGGTTCGACGGCGCGGGCCAGGAGACGCCCCAGTTGCGTCAACGCCTCGGCCATGCGCGATTTAACAGTGCCTTCCGGAATGTCGAGCACCTCGGCAATCTCCCGGAATTTCAAATTCTCGTAATGCCGCAAGACCAGCACGGAGCGGTAAGCCTCGGGCAATTGCAATAAGGCCTCGCGCACCATCTCGGCCTGCTCGCGCGCCACGGCCATTTCGTCAGGGGCAGGACCCACCGCGGGAAACGCGTCCGATTCGGAGTCACTCGATTGCAAAGCCTCTTCCTTGCGGCGCTTGAGCCGGCGCAATTCGTCATAACAAAGGTTCAGCGCCACACGCCAAAGGAAGGTCGAGAACTTTCCCGCCGGCTGATATTCCTTTCGCCGCGCAAAAATCCGGCTGAAGGCCTCTTGGGTGAGATCTTCAGCGCGATGCGGATCGCCGAGCATCCGCACGCAAAGCCTTTGAATCGGTTCTTCCCATTTCTCGACGAGATACGCAAAGGCTTCCGCATCGTCGTGCATTTGCACGCGCCACATGGCCTGTTCATCGGTCAAGCTGAAGAGCGAGCCCAGGCTGGAAAACAACCGCGTCTTCATGCGCTCAACATCGAAGTGCGACGGGCCGCAACTTCTGGCCGGCGGCATTCCGCACTTTCAAAAGCATTCATCGAAAGCATCCAGCAGTTCAACGCCGCCGTCTGGAATTTGGTTCGGATTTTTTTCTGAATCGTTCCTACAGAACTGCGGCCATTCATTAGCCAATTCAACGGCGGCAAAGTTGGAATTCCATTAACCTCCCATTGGATGTCAGCCGGTGCGCCACCTCGGAGGTCAAAGCAAATCGAACGTCGAAAACGAATCGCCGCCCGTCGATTCATCGCTTCATCGTTGGGTCACGCGTTCCGCAAAAGACTCGATTCAAGCAGCGGCGAAAGCAATCTGGCCTTCAATTCACGAAGGCAAATTCATTCGCCAGCAGGAGCACATGCGCGTACTTCTCCCAGGCATTCAGGGTCGTCGCACGCGCGGATTTCGGCGGGGCGCGGAATTCAGACTGGGCATCCCATTGGCGGCGCGGTTTGGCGGTGTCGTTCATGGTCATGGCACTCGGGCTCATGTTCATGCCGGCATCGCGCATGGCATTTTCATTGGGTTCCGCCGCGAACAGCTTGATCACAGGCGCCCAGATAAAATTGTCGTGCAACGCGTTGCTCCGGGCTTCCACCAGAAAATCGATGATGTCGCCGCGCTTGACGGCGACGCGCGCGAGTGGCGTTGGCGCCTGTTTCTTATGGGCGATCCAGCGGCCTAACTCTCCGAGCCGGCTGGAAACGATGCGCGCCTGAACGCCATCGCCCTGGCTGGTGTTATGAATAAGCGTCGCCTGGACTTGAATGACGCCGTCTTCAGGGGCGGTCCAGCGCCTTATGACGGCACTTTCGCCAGTGGCCCCCGGGCAGCCGCCATTGGGGGTGAGCTGGAGCCAGCCGAATTTCCGATGGGGAAGTTTCGGAGCAATTTGCCACGCGGCGCCGGAAAAATGCGGCAATGGTTCAAACTGGCGCGTGCGCTTTTTGACCGGATCGTAGCTGCCGTACCCATACTGCCATGCGGTTTCATTGGGCCGGCGATCGGATTCAAAACTCTCGGAACGCGCCGCGCCGTCTCTTTGGCTTAAAAAGGTTTGCGCCAGTTTGATTTCGATCGGCTGCGGCTCGCGTTGATAAACGACGCGGTAAAGATGCCAAACCCGCTCCTCGTCGGTGTTCAAGTCCACGAACGATTGGCGTTCGACCAGTTTGCGTGCCTGCTCGACGACCAGCGGGCTGTTCATCATGAAGAGTGCCTGTTGCGGCACGGTGGTGTGATAACGCTGCGGGGTACTCGAATCGGGATTGGCGAAATCAAACGTGCGGAACAATCCCGGAAGATTTTGGCGATCGATATAGCCGTAGATGGTGCGGCGAGTCGGATAAGGTTCGGTGGTCAGATCGACCGGCTGTCCGCCGGGAGTGAGATCGAGGCTGCCGCCGACGGCCAGCAAGGAATCGCGGAGGACTTCGAAATCGTTGCGGCGCCGGTTCATTTTCCAGAGCCAGAGGTTGGCCGGATCCAATTTCAAATAACGCGGTTTATCCTGGCTGCTTTGCTGATAGGTGCTCGAAAGCATCAGCCACTTGTGCATTTTTTTGATCGACCAGCCTTCGTCCATGAAACGCGCCGCCAGGTAATCGAGCAGCTCGGGATGGCTCGGCGGTTCGGAGCGTAATCCGAAATCGCTCGGGGTCCGTACCAGGCCCTCGCCGAAATGATGGAGCCAGATGCGATTCACAATCACTCGCGCCGTCAGCGGGTTGTCGCGGCTGACGATTGCCTGGGCCAATTCCAACCGGCCGCTCCCTTTCTGAAAAGGCTTGCGCTCTGTGCCGGCCGCGATTTCCAGGAATTGGCGAGGGACTTCCGCGCCAGGCGTAGAGGGGTTGCCGCGCACGTAAACACGCGAGTTGCGCGGGCGCGGAAGATCAACCAGCACCGTGGCGCGCGCCGGCGAGCCGGGGTGCGTGATGTCCAGATCAACAACGCGCCTCCGCAGGGCGCGTTCGCGATTCTTGCTGTCATTGTCGATGAAGCGGTCCACTTGCTGGCTATTCAAGTTGGGCGGCGCATCGGGCGCGTAGAAAACGAGCCGCAATGCTTCTTCATCCGCGTCGCTCAAACCGGCTGGACGCGGCGATCCAGCGGCCGTTCGGGAGCGTTTTTCATGAGCCGCCAAGTGGGCCTGCCAGCGCGCATCGACGTCGAGCAGGGCGGTGGCATAGCGTTCCGCCACTTGTTTCATGGAACTCGGCGGCACTTTGAACGCCTGCGCGATGAGCGGATTCACCGGCCGTTTCGGAATGGCATTGGCAAAAACCTTCTCCGCCACCCCGCGCACCTGGTTCGGAAAGTCGCCTTCAGGAATGGCCGCAAAAGCGAACCAGGCGGCAAACACTGGATTGCGATTGCGCTCCCAGCGATTGAGCGCGACCTGCCAGCGCTGGAGAATTTGCGTGCTGAGCCGCTGACCATGCACCATGGCCGTGCGTTCAGCCGGATCGCTGATTTTCCGCGTGGCGTAACTCAGCCATAAGTAATCGGCCGTCTGCTGCCGAATCCTGATGCGGGCCTCCTCTTCCTTGCCCTCGCGAAAATCATTGGCGGCTTTGATCAACGCCTGCCGCTCCTTGAAATATTCCTCCGACTCCTCTGCTTTCCCATCCACAATCAGAGGCGCATCGGCCGGCTCCGAACAACTGGCAAACACCCCGTGCAACGAATAGTAATCCTTCGTTGGAATCGGATCGAACTTGTGATCGTGACAACGCGCGCAACTCACCGACAGCCCCATCAAACCACGCGTCACCACATCGATGCGGTCATCGATGATCTCGTGGATGTTGTTGCCGAAACGCGGGCCAAGCGTAAGGAAGCCGAGCGCGGCGAGCGGCGGGTTGGATGGTTTTGACGAAGCACCCGAGGCTCCGGACGGCGGCAACAAATCGGCGGCGATCTGTTCCAAAACGAATCGATCGAATGGTTTGTCGTCGTTGAACGCTTCGATGACGTAATCGCGGTAAGTGTAGGAAAATGGATAGCGCCGTTCGTTGTTGCCCACGTCGCCTTTGGTGTTGGCATACCGCGCGACATCGAGCCAGTAACGCCCCCAGCGCTCGCCGTATTGCCGCGACTCGAGCAGGCGATCGACGACTTTTTCGAAAGCCCCGGGCGAATCATCGGCGAGAAACGCATCAAGTTCTTCGACCGTGGGCGGCAAGCCGATCAGATCAAAAGTGGCCCGCCGCAAAAGCGTGCGTTTGTCAGCGGGCAAAGAGGGGGTCATTCCTTTTTCCTGCAATTTCGCGAGAATGAAGGCATCGATTGGTGTTTGAACCCAGCGGGCGAGTTGCGAGAGGCGCGGCACAGGCGGTTGAACAATCGGTTGAAAGGCCCAATGCTTTTTCGCTTTCTCGCGGTCCTCGTCCGATTTCAGAATGGCCACCGGCTTGGAAAGACGCGTGTCGGGAGCACCCATTTTCACCCAGGCTTCGAGATCGGCGATCTGTTCGGAAGCGAGCTTCCGGTTTTTCGGAGGCATCTGCAAATCTTCATCCGTGTATCGCACCGCTTTTATGAGCAAACTCTTCTCGGGATCTCCTGGAACGATCGCCGGACCGGAATCGCCTCCTTTGAGCAACCCTTCCTTGGTATCAAGCAGCAGCCCGCCTTTGACCTTGTCGGCATCCTGGCTGTGACACTCATAACAATGGTCAACCAGCACGGGGCGGATTTTACTCTCGAAAAATTCGATCTGCGCCGGATCGTTCTCGTCGGCCGCGGGAATGTTCACTTTCCATGTTGCGCAAAGCAGCAACGCCAGGACGAAACGCGCGACCCATCGCGGGTGAGCCATCGAAATTCCTTCGCTAACGCCAGTGTCCGGAGCGCGCGTGGGAATGCCGTTCGCGATCGCTTCGTGAGTGCGGACGAGGAGTGACTGCGCGCGCATACGCTCAGGCCAGAATGCCTTTGACGACTTCGCCATAAACATCGGTCAGGCGAAAATCACGGCCTTGATAGCGGAAGGTCAGCTTTTCATGATCGAAGCCGAGCAGGTGCAAAATCGTCGCGTGCAAGTCGTGAACATGCACTTTGTTTTCCACGACTTTGTAACCGAAATCATCGGTGGCGCCATACACCATCCCGGGCTTTACCCCGCCGCCCGCCACCCATGCGGAAAAACATTTCGAATGATGATCGCGCCCGACGATTTCGAATCCGCTCCCGCCATTATTATTGATTTGTTTGGTGGGAGTGCGGCCGAACTCGCTGCTGCAAACGACCAGGGTGTCCTCGAGAAGCCCGCGCGATTTCAAATCCTTAAGCAATGCGGCGATGGCTTGATCGCAACCTTTGGCGAGGCGCCGCAGACTCGATTCGAGAGCGTTGTGAGTATCCCAAGGCCCGCCTGCGCCATACCAAACCTGCACGAATCGCACGCCGCGTTCGACCAAGCGCCGCGCAATGAGCATCTGCCGGCCTTGAATGGAGTCGCCGTAAAGTTGTCTTGTCGCCGGCGTTTCCTGGTTGATATCGAACGCATCTGTCGCCTCGATTTGCATCTGGTAGGCGAGCTCAAAAGAGCGGATGCGGGCTTCGAGTTGCGCGTCCTTCTGCTGCTGCTGCAGATGCAATTCATTGAGCTGCTGCAGCAGATCCAGTTGCCGGCGTTGTTCCGGGCGTGAGGTAAAGCCGTTCTTGATATTCTCGATCAACCGCTCGATTTGGGTGTAGCGCGTATTGACATGCGTGCCTTGATAAGCGCCAGGCAAAAAGCCGCACTGCCAATTCGGCGCGCCGCCTGTGGGAAAGCCATCCGGACACATTGCAATGTACCCGGGCAGATTCTGGTTCAGGCTGCCCAAACCGTAAGTCACCCACGATCCAAGACTCGGCCGAATAAGCCGGCCATTGCCGGTATTCATGAGCAAGGTGGCGAACTCATGCGCGGGAATATCGGTGGACAACGAACGAATCACGGTGATGTCGTCGATGCATTTTCCGATTTCCGGAAACAACTCGCTCACTTCCGTGCCGCACTGTCCGGATTTGCTGAAAGCGAAAGGCGATGGGAGAGCCACGCCACCAATGCCCGGAAGCGGTTTGCCATCATACTTGGCGAGCTCGGGTTTGGGATCCCAGGTATCGATATGCGATTGGCCGCCGTTCATGAACAGGTGGATCACGCGCTTGGCCTTGGCCGGCAGCGGCGGTTGCCTGGGGGCGAGCGGCGAGAGCGCGTTGTCGGCGGAATCGAGTGCGGAGCCCGTTTCATCCGCGCGCAGAATTCCCGCCAATCCGAGCATGCCGAAGCCAAGCCCGCAACGATGGAGGAATTGACGACGGGTCAGGAGGAGATCCTGCAAACTCAATTGATGCGGGTTCATAACGTCAAGATCTGCTGCGGCTGGCTGGGGCCGTATCAGCAGCACTTCTTCAGAGCTTCATGCTCGATGTTGGAAACAATGCCAGAACGGAAGGGCCTTGCAAAGCTGGATTTGAGCAGCACGCGCGGCGCATCCATGCTGAGCAATGCCGAAGCCCGGGATTGCTCATGCCCCCCATGCCGTCAAGGTGGCAACACGCGCACGAGGTTGAACTCGGCGGAAACGGCCGTGGGTTCCAGCACGAGCGCTTTGAATCGCCACGCTTTGCGCGGTTCGAGAATGGCCAGGTAATCCTGCGCCTTTCCGATGGGCTCGCCATTTCCATTGAGCAGATTGAATTCGATTGTCACACCGAGCAACGCCTGATCGGAATGGTTGGTGAGCGTGCCCAGCACGTAGACCAACGAACTTTCCGGCTGTTTTGACCAATGATAATCGAGCACTTGAACGGGAGAGGGCGTTCTCTGTTTGCGATTAAAGAACAATAATGCGCCCGAGATCACGGCGGTGATCAACAGAATCAGGGTGAGCACGATTTTCCGCGGCATGACTTTGCGCGCTTTGAGAGAAGCCGGAATTGTTGTCCTTGCTTGCCCTCCACCCGCCATTGTGGCCTGCCCCTGCGTCGTCGGAGCGTCAAACGATTCCAGCAAGGTGGCTCCGCCGCAGTGGGGACACTCAACCTTCCGACCAGCGGCCTCTGCGGGAAAGGCCAGGTGTCCGCCGCACATCTGGCAAACGCCTTTCAAATCAACGCGATCGGTCATGTGTCAAAGGAAACAGGTTCAAACCATCGCTTGCATGAGCTGACCGGCACACTCGACGGCAACTGTTTGCCGTCGTTCAGCTCAGCCATTCAACCATTAAGCGCGGTGCCGCCATACAACATTGCCAGACATGTTTGATGTCTCCGCATTCGATCTGGGTAGAGTCCACACTAGCCCGATTGCGATCAATCGCAAAGAAATCAGCCGGTCCCAGGACAAAAGAGTGAAAGTTGAATGGCGACCCTAAGGGGATTCGAACCCCTGTTACCGCCGTGAAAGGGCGATGTCCTAGGCCTCTAGACGATAGGGTCGTCCGAAGAGGCTTGGAATATATTTACGGGCTTCGGATTGTCACGCGAATTTTATTTCTTAAAGCCTGTCTGAAAATTCCGTGGGGTCCTGTTTTCTCGCAAAAGGCCGGATGGCAAGGCGCGACGAGCGAGCATACCCGCAGTG
>JBFMDG010000015.1:0-29429 GCA_040754135.1 Verrucomicrobiota bacterium | reverse complement strand
ACGCCTTCCGGAAGATTTCGATGACCTTCCTGAGGAAGAACAGCAGGATATTCTCTCCGAACTGGAAGAACTCGTGGCGTCCTATGATCCGGTCGCGCTGCGCGAAGAGATTACTGAACTCGGCAAGCTCATCCAACTTGCCCAGTCCTTGGAACGGCGCGAAGTCGAATCGAAACTCATCAAGCTGCGCGAACTCATCACCCAGCATGGGGTCTTCAAAGATCCCACGATGAAGCTGCTGATCTTCACCGAGCACAAAGACACGCTCGACTTTCTCTGCGGCGACGGAAAGGAAGGACGCCCTTTCGGCAAGCTCCGGGAATGGGGCCTCAGCGTCACCCAAATCCACGGCAGCATGAAGATCGGAGACCGCGACACGCCCGGCTCCCGCATCTTTGCCGAACGCGAATTTCGAGAAGCCGCCCAGGTCCTTGTTGCCACGGAAGCCGCCGGCGAAGGGATCAACCTTCAGTTCTGCTGGTTGATGATTAACTACGATATCCCGTGGAACCCCGTGCGCCTCGAACAACGGATGGGCCGAATTCATCGCTACGGCCAGGAAAAGGATTGCCTCATCTTCAATTTCGTTTCGACGAACACACGCGAAGGCCGAGTGCTGCAAAAGCTTTTCGAGCGCATTCAAGTGATCGAAGACGACCTCGACCCGAAGCGAACGGGCAAGGTCTTCAACGTGCTCGGCGACGTATTCCCCGCGAACCAGCTCGAGAAAATGATCCGCGATATGTACGCGCGGAATCAGACCGAGGAGATCATCAAGCAGCGCATCGTCGAAGAAGTGGATACAAGACGCTTCGAGCGAATCACGAACTCGACACTCGAAGGCCTTGCCAAGCGCCAACTCAACCTCTCTGCCATCATTGGCAAATCGGCGGAAGCCAAAGAGCGCAGGCTCGTTCCCGAAGTCATTGAGGATTTCTTTTTGCAAGCTGCGCCCATTTCGGGAGTGCATCCCAAAGAAATCCGTGAGAACGCCCACGTTTACCGGCTTGGGAAGGTGCCGCGGAACCTCTGGCCCATCGGCGAGCGCCTCGAGCCGCACTTCGGCAAACTCGGTCGAGAATACAAATCGATTGTCTTTGATAAGCAACTCCTGAAGCGCGACCCCACTTTGGAGTGGGTCACCCCGGGCCATCCTCTGTTCGAAGCAGTCCGCGAAGATGTGACCGAGCACGTAAGGGTAGATTTGCAGCACGGCGCCGTCTTCTACGACCTCCACCATGCGGAGCCCTACCGGCTAGACGTGTTTGCCGCGTCCATCAAAGATGGTCACGGCCGCGAACTGCACCGCCGTCTGTTTGTCGTGCAGGCCGATCTTCGCGGCGCCATGACGGTCCGCCAGCCGACGATCTTCCTGGACCTCGCCCTTGCGCCCAAGAGTGTGAACGTGCCGCCGGGCGATGGAATGCCCGACAAGAGCGCTGCCGAGCGTTTTCTCGTCACGACGGCCCTCAACCCATTCCTCGCCGAAGTCACGGCCGAGCGTTGCCGAGAGACGGCCGTGATTTCAAGGCACCTCGAAATCAGCCTGACGGAGTTGATTCACCGGCAAAATCTCCGCCTGGCCGAACTGCTGGAAATGCAGCAGCACGGTGACACGTCGCAACCGCTCGCGGCAAATATCAAGACGACCGAGGACAAGATCGACGAATTGAACGCCCGGCTCGAGCGGCGCCGGTTGGAACTTCGTCACGAAGCCGAGTGTATGATTGGCGAGGTGCAACACATCGGGCGAGCCTGGGCTCTTCCTCATCCGGAGCGCCGATCGCCGCAAATCGCGCCCATGGTCAGCGACCCGGAAATCGAGCGGATAGCGGTCGAGTTTGTGATCAGGCACGAAGAAGCCCGCGGCTGGAAAGTCGAGAGCGTGGAAAAGGACAATCGCGGCTTCGACCTAATCTCGCGGAAGCCGCATCCCGAGGACCCGAAGACTGCGATCGAGGTTCGTTTCATCGAGGTGAAAGGACGCTGCGATACGGGTGAAATTGCGCTGACAGCGAATGAATACAACACGGCCAAGCGCCTGCGAAAGGACTACTGGCTTTATGTCGTTTTCCACTGCGGCACGCCGAATCCTTCACTCAACATCCTTCACGATCCCGCCACGCTGGAATGGCAGCCGATCGTGAAGATCGAGCACTACCGATTGCGCCAGGATTCCGTGAAACATTCAGTCGAATTGAAGGAGTATGACCTGCCCTATCGGATTGGAGGACCGGGATGAGCAAGATACAAGTTTTTGCAAGTTCCGGCCTTAAGGAAACCTGGTCGAACCACCTTGAAATCGAATCGTCCGATAGTCGTCCTAAGTTTCGGTGGAATCGTCCAAGAATCTCATTTTCCGAGGGGAACAAGCGAATCGGAATCCCAAGTACCAAAGGTGCCTTCCTGTTGCACGCCAAATAACCGCCCACCCACATATGCAACGCAATTTCAACACCTATTGGTACCTTAAGGATGATCCTCGTAATCATGCCCAACGTAGCGGCGGAAAAATCAATCGCAGCATGATCGTCGAGGCAAAGTGTGGCTTCGGGGTAGACAAATCGGAACTTGTTGGGTTCACAGCGAGCATAGCGCGATACTGGCCGAATCGATCTCGTGCATGGCAGGGACATTTAAGATGTATGGCGCTTTTCGGTTTTCCTGCCGGAGCTATTCACCGAGCGCAGTCCTGGTGGATTGCTGCGGAAAAACTGCGTGTTAACAGAGTTGAGCTGGATCTCCGCCTTCAGAAAGGCCAAGAGGCTGCGTTTACTAGTAATTTCGACCGCAGAAAGGCGGAGCTTGTGAACTTTGAGGACGCATCTGAGCCCGTGTAGGTGCAGTGCTGCTTTGATCACGCGCCACATCGGTGGAATCCAAAGCATCGTTCCCAATAAATGAAATGAAAACCGAATTCGACGTAATTGAAGTCCATACGAGCGACGAAGGCAGGATCACGATTCATATCGGATTTCTGAAGCGCGAATTCACGCCGACCGAATCCCATGCGTGGCCGCCGCTTAGGCGATCCCACACCGAGCCAGGCGTTCGATTCCTTTTACAACGGTCGCCAATCGTTATTTTGCACGAGTACTGGCCAGCGCCAGAGTCAGCAACGAATGAGTTGGCGGAAATCGTAAAGTGGATACGACAAAGAGTCGGAGAGATGCATTCCCGCGAGTTGTTATCGTTGGATGATATCCTGGAAGAGTTTGAGGAGTTTGTCGGGTCCTTCCAAAATCCGGAGCTTCGCCCTTCCATAATTCACGAGGGTTCTGTGCGCATACCGATGCCTCATTTCCCCACGAATCCAACTAAACTCTCGGAGTCCTTTGTCACGAGACGAACGGATTCTCTTGCAGTATCCGTTTCTGAGGAGAACTTCATCATCATATCCAGCGGCGATGATAGCAATGCGCCGCGTATTCTGATTCATCCTGATCAAGTGGAGGTGCTGTGCGCTTGGCTCTGCGAGGCACACAGACACATAGTTTCCCGGCGCTCCGATCAATCCTCGATTCAATGACTTTTCCCAAACCCTTCATTGAAGTTCACTTTGCCATCAAGCGCATCAGCGAACATGCGCAGCACGAAAAACTCATCGAGCATGCACCATTTCACATCCGGTGGCGCGCGGAATCCGCTCACGTGATATCGGACGGTCCGCTGGGCGGCGCTTCTGTCTACTCGACGCTTCGCACTTTGACCCGCAATCGACCTGATCGCCCTATCCGGCAATGACTCCCGATCCACAACGCGATTCGATGGAGTGCTTCCGCGCCACGGCTGACGTATTGGCCGAATGCCTGCGCTTTCTGACCGAGGATCACACCGCCTTGAACCGCCCGCCCGACTGGATTCGGGATCCTCGCCAAGGCGGCCTCGACGTTACCCGCCTGCGCAACGTCCTCGCTGCCGCTCAATCGGAATTAAAGGCTTTCGACGACCATTGCCGGGGCTGCCGGCCTCCGCGACTGGCAGAAAACACGGAACAACGCGAAAACGACATATTCACTTGCTGCGGTCTCCGATTCGATGGGTACCGCTACATCGAAATGTCTGGCTTTGACGCGGAGGGGAATCTCGAACAAGCGTTCAAGACACAGTCCTCGCCGAAAGACGAGCTCCAGCGGCTCACACTTTTTTTCGTTCTTCAACGCATCCTATTCAAATGGGGCGGAGAGCGTGAACCGCGAGACGGGCGATACTGGCGTCTGTTCCGCGAACTCTTCTTGCAAGTTGCACCTTTGCACGTGCCTGTTGAGTTTCGACCGCAGGATGACTCCTGGCGGTTACGGCGGCGATACGTGTATCGTCCGCGGCTGGATGAAACCATCGCCTTCGTCCAGAATACCCACAGCAACACGCCCTACCGCGACGTCTAACCTTTCCGCATGACCCAATACCCCAAACGCCTCATCGAAGTGGACCTGCCGATCAAGCGCATCTCGGAACATGCGCGGCGGGAGAAATCCATTCGCCACGGGCACATTTCCACCCTGCACATCTGGTGGGCGCGGCGGCCGCTGGCGGCGTGTCGGGCAGTAATTTGCGCGGCGCTCTGGCCTGATCCAGCAGACCCGCTGTGTCCGCCAGCGTTCCGCGAAGCAGCGGAAAAGATCATTCTCGATTTCGCTCGCAAGATCACAACCGATACGAAACTCGCCACCGAACATTGCTCGCCCGAGAACTTCAAGCTCTGGAACAAACTGGCTTCCACTTCAGCCCTTGGCCTTCAGCCTTTAGCCTTGCGCGGCGCCCTGCTCGACTTCATCGCTGACTTCGCCAATTGGGACAACTCCACCGTCCGCGAATACCTCGACACCAGCCGCGCCCTCACCCAAGCCGCGCACGAAGCCCTCGGCGGCGCGCCCGGCACGCGACCGCTCGTCGTTGACCCGTTTGCGGGCGGCGGCTCGATTCCCCTCGAAGCCTTGCGCGTGGGCGCGGACGCCTTTGCCAGCGACCTCAATCCCATTCCCGTTCTGCTCAACAAAGTAGTTCTCGAATACATTCCCAAATACGGCCAGCGCCTCGCCGATGAAGTTCGCAAATGGGGCGAGTGGATCAAGCGCGAAGCCGAGAAAGAACTGGCCGAGTTTTATCCGAAAGACCCGGACGGGGCGACGCCGATCGCCTATCTCTGGGCGCGGACGATTCAATGCGAAGGTCCCGGTTGCGGCGCGGAAGTGCCGCTCGTTCGCACGCTCTGGCTTGCCAAGAAGACCAACCGCTCCGTTGCAATGCAACTCGTGCCGAATAAGAAGGCCAAGCGCGTGGATTTTCAAATCATCGTCAAGGAGCGTGATGGCTGGGTTGATCAGGCAAATCCCAAAATCAAAGTCGAAAATCCAACGTTCGAGGGCGCGGTGAAACGCGGTTCAGCAACGTGTCCGTGCTGCGGATACACAACGCCGGTTGCGCGAGTGCGCGAACAACTTAAAGCCCGACGTGGTGGCGCAAATTCAGCGCAATTGTTCTGCATCGTCGCGACGAATCCCGCCAAAGTGGGCCGAGTCTATCGGCTACCGACGAACAACGATCTGAGATGCGTGAAACGCGCTGACGAAGAACTCGCCAAGAAAGTGAAAGCTCATTCGGGTGCGCTTTCACTTGTGCCCGATGAACCCACACCACTCGGCGGTGGCAGTGGCGCAGGGCGCGCATTCTCGCAGCGGAACTACGGAATGGACGACTTCGCTGATTTGTTTACCAACCGCCAACTGCTGGCGCTCTCCACACTTACTCAGCTCATTCAAAAAGCGGGCAAAGATTTGCCGGGTGAGCGGGATGCTGGAGCAGCCACCGCCGTTCAGACGTGTCTTGCGCTCGCGCTCAGCCGCCTAGCAGACCGCACCTGCTCTCTATGCACATGGCGACCGCAGGCGGATCAAGAAAAGGTCGAGCACGTTTTCACACGACAAGCCCTTCCCATGACATGGGACTTTGCGGAAGGCACATTCCTCTCCGAGCGGACTGCAGGTTGGAATGATGCTTACGAGCCACCTGCAAAACTGATTGAAGCCTTCTCAACGCTAAACCTCCATGAAGGTTCGGCAACGGCAAGTTCAGCAACGGCACATCCGTTGCCGGACGATGCTTGTCATTTGTTCGCGACCGATCCGCCTTATTACGACGCCGTTCCCTACTCAGATTTGTCCGACTTTTTCTTTGTCTGGCTGAAGCGTTGTTTGCCGTCCGCTGACGCTGCCGCTTTCTCTGGCGGCGTCACACCAAAGAGCGAGGAGTGCATTGTTGACGAAGTAAAAGGCAAAGACGCTGGCTACTTCGAGGCGACGATGAAACAGGCGATGGCCGAAGGCAGGCGAGTTCTTGCGCCGAGCGGCATCGGGATTGTTGTGTTCGCTCACAAGTCCACGGCAGGTTGGGAAGCGCAGTTGCAAGCGATGGTTGACGCCGGTTGGATTATGACCGGTTCGTGGCCGATTGACACCGAGATGGGAACGCGCCTTCGCGCGATGGATTCCGCCGCACTCGCTTCCTCCGTCCATCTCGTCTGCCGCCCGCGCGAGCATCCCAACGGCTCGGTTCGCACGGACGAAATTGGCGATTGGCGCGACGTGTTGCAGCAGTTGCCCCGGCGCATCCACGAATGGATGCCGCGTCTGGCCGAGGAAGGCGTCGTGGGCGCGGACGCCATCTTCGCTTGTCTCGGCCCGGCCTTGGAAATTTTCTCCCGCTATGCGCGCGTGGAAAAAGCCAGCGGCGAGGCCGTCACGCTCAAGGAATACCTGGAGCACGTCTGGGCTGCCGTGGCCAAAGAAGCCCTCACCATGGTGTTCGCCGGTGCGGACACGACCGGCTTTGAACCCGATGCCCGCCTCACCGCCATGTGGCTCTGGACTCTCAACGCGGGCAAAAATGGGACCGCAGAGAACGCCGAGAGCGCGGAGGATGGAGAAGAGGAAGAGGGGGAATCCGGCGGCGGGAGAGCGAGCAAGGCTAAAGGTGGTTTTGTTTTAGAGTACGACGCGGCCCGCAAGATCGCACAGGGCCTTGGGGCGCACCTGGAAGATTTGGAAAGCGTTGTCGAAGTGAGCGGCGAGACCGCCCGTTTGCTGCCTGTTGCCGAGCGGGCAGCGCATTTGTTTGGCAAGAACGAGGGCAAGGCCGCCCCCGTGAAAAAGAAGAGGTCGCCTCAACTCGACCTGTTCAAAGCGATGGAAGAATCCGAGTCGGGCGAATCAAGCTTCGGCGAAACGAAAGTCGAACGGCAGGGCCAAACAGTTCTCGATAGAATCCACCAAAGCATGATCCTGTTCGCCGCCGGCCGCGGCGAGGCGCTGAAGCGTTTCCTGGTCGAAGATGGCGTCGGCCGGGACCAGCGTTTCTGGCGTCTCGCGCAAGCCCTCTCCGCGCTCTACCCCGGCCACACCGAGGAGAAACGCTGGGTTGATGGTGTTCTGGCGCGCAAGAAAGGATTGGGATTTTGAAATGAATCTCGACCTTCTCTTGAAATCGCTGCTGGCATTGCCCAATGAAACGGAGTGGGTGGAGTTCAAGCACAACAATGATGCTCCGGAGGAGATTGGCGAATATTTGTCGGCGCTGTCCAACTCGGCGGCGCTGCACGGCCGCGAGGCAGGTTACATTGTTTGGGGCGTCGAGGACGTGACCAAACGAGTCGTGGGCACCACGGCGAATCCCCGTCGGAGAAGGATTGGAAACGAGGAGTTGGAAAACTGGCTTGCACACCTGCTGTCGCCGCGGGTCGATTTTCGGTTCCACGAATGGGAAGACCAAGGAAACCGGATGGTTTTGCTGCAAGTGCAGCCGGCGGTCGGTTGCCCGGTGGCGTTTCAAGGGATTGAGTGGATTCGCGTCGGCGGCATCAAAAAAAAGCTCAAGGACCACCCCGGCAAGGAGAAGGAACTCTGGTTGGCCCTGTCACGGTTGAGTTTCGAGAAGAGCATTGCGGCGGAAGGAGTGACTGGCGACGACGTGCTCACCTGGTTGGATTACCCGAAGTACTTCGAGCTTTCGAATCAAAAACTGCCGGCAAACCGATCGGGGATTCTGGAACGCCTGGCGGTGGATCGGCTGATCGTTCCCAAAGGCGGCGACTATTTCGAAATAACGAATGTTGGCGCGATTCTCTTTGCTAAGCAGTTGTCGCAATTCGAAGGATTGGGGCGGAAAGCATTTCGTGTGATTCGGTACAAGGGAACGAATCGGGTGGAGACAGAGCACGAGAAGGCTGGAGTGAAAGGATACGCCGCAGGTTTTGAAGGCATGGTCGGATACATTAACGATCAGCTCCCGCGGAATGAAGTTATGGGCAAAGCTCTCCGCAAGGAAGTAAGGATGTATCCGGAGCGGGCCATTCGCGAGCTCGTGGCGAACGCGATGATTCACCAGGACTTCGGGATCACCGGCACCGGACCGATGGTCGAGATCTTCGACGACCGGCTGGAGGTTAGTAACCCGGGAGTGCCGCTGATTGACACGCTGCGATTCATTGACCACTCCCCACGCTCGCGAAACGAGATGCTTGCGGACCTGATGCGGCGTCTCGGGATCTGCGAGGAACGCGGGAGCGGGTTCGACAAGGTGGTGTTCGAGATTGAATTTTTCCAATTGCCGGCGCCGGACGTTCGCACCGACTTGACACACACGCGGGTTGTCTTGTTCGCGCACCAAGACTTGGCGAAGATGGACAAGCGAGACAAAGTGCGGGCGTGTTATCTCCACTGCTGTCTGCTTTACGTTTCGAACAAGGTGATGACAAACACGACGTTGCGAGAACGATTTAAAATTGCGGAGCAAGACTACCCGGTCGCGTCCCGGATCATTCGCGAGACCATCGAAGCCGGGCTGATTAAGCTCGAAGACCCGATTAGCAAGTCAAAGAAGCACGCCCGATACGTGCCATTCTGGGCATGATTCTTATGTGCTGCTTATGTGCAAATCTGTGCGGTCGGCCCGTGCAAAAAGGCTTGCCGAGTTGGTTGGCCCTCGGATTCTCAATGACTTACGAAACAGTCCGCGCACGCAGGCTGTGTGCTGGTTATGTGCAAATGATGTGCTTACCGTGTGAAAAGCGTCCGGAATAACAGCAAAGCAAGCCCATGAAACCCTGGTACAAAGTCGTCACGCCCCGCGAGGATTTGCGGGAAGGCAAACCTCTGGATGCTTCAGAGTTCGCCGTGCATTTGGATCAGGTCCGCGAGGGACGCGCGCCAGCCGATTACCAGGAGCCGGAAAGATTCTTCCAACGAACATACCTGACAAAGAACCTGACGGCACTTGCTTCGGAGGTGATTCGGCGACTGGCCGGTGAGCGGACTGAGACGAATGCGATTTACAACCTTGCCACTCAGTTCGGCGGGGGCAAAACCCACGCACTGACGCTTCTGTATCATCTGGCTCGAACCGGACCGGCGGCGAACAAATGGGCTGGCGTGCGAACGCTCCTCGACCGGGCCGGTGTCACGGCAGTTCCCAAGGCGGAGGCTGCGGTTTTCGTCGGCACCGAATTCGATTCGATCACAGGCCGCGGTGGGAAAGACGGCACGCCCCTGCGCCGCACGCCATGGGGAGAAATTGCATACCAACTCGGAGGCGAGTCCGCTTTCGCCATGGTTGCCGAACACGATCAGAAGGGTGAAGCCCCCGGCGGGGAAGTTATCCGGCAATTTCTGCCGAAGGACAGACCGAGTCTGATCTTAATGGATGAGCTGATGAACTACGCCAGCCGAAACCGAAAGAGCGGTCTAGGCGCACAGCTTTACCATTTTCTTCAGAATCTGTCCGAGGTTGCGCGGGGTCAGCACAACGTAGTTCTCGCCGTCTCGATTCCCGCGTCCGAACTCGAAATGACCGCCGAGGATCAATCCGATTTCGAGCGATTCAAGAAGGTGCTCGACCGACTCGGCAAGGCGATCGTCATGTCCTCGGACGTTGAAATCTCGGAAATCATCCGGCGCCGGCTCTTCGAATGGGACGAGCGCGCAGTGACAGCCGAGGGCAAGATCATGTTGTCCAAAGAAGCGATGGAAACGTGCAAGGAATACGCCGGATGGGTGGTCAGCCACCGACAGCAATTGCCCGCGCAGTTCAACGTGAACACAGCACGTGACGCATTCGCAGCGACCTACCCGTTTCATCCGGTCATCATCTCGGTATTCGAACGAAAGTGGCAGGCGTTGCCGCGTTTTCAGCAGACCCGCGGCATTCTGCGCTTGTTGGCGCTTTGGGTTTCGCGCGCTTATCAGGAGGGTTTCAAAGGCGCACACAAAGACGCGCTCATCGGCCTCGGCACAGCGCCGCTTGATGACGCGATGTTTCGTGCGGCAGTGTTCGAGCAACTCGGCGAGTCGAAGCTGGAAGGCGCAGTGACAACGGACATTTGCGGCAAGAAAGATTCTCACGCCGCGCGGCTCGACGCCGAAGCGCAAGAGACGATTAAAAAGGCGCGGCTGCATCGAAAGGTTGCGACGGCGATGTTCTTCGAGTCGAACGGCGGGCAAGCGAAGGCTGAGGCCACCCAGCCGGAGATCCGATTCGCGGTTGGCGAGGCCGGCCTCGACATTGGCAACGTCGAGACCGCGCTCGAATCGCTGACGGAAGCTTGTTATTACCTCACGGTCGAACGGAACCGCTACCGTTTCAGTCTCAAGGAAAACCTGAACAAACGTTTTGCGGATCGCCGCGCCACGATTTCTCCCGCCCAAGTGGACGAATACGTCCGCACCGAAGTCCAAAAGGTGTTCGCAGCCGGAGCGGGACTAGAGCGCATTTATTTTCCCGCCAAAACGATCCAGGTTCCTGACCGCCCATCGGTCACCCTCGTTGTTCTGGCCCCCGAGCATTCGCTTCAGGAAGAGAAGCCAACGATGCAGTTAATAGAAGGCATTGTTCGGGAGTACGGAACGTCGGCTCGCACGTTCAAAAGCGCTCTGATCTTTGCTGTGCCGGAAGCCATCGATCAACTCTGCGAAGACGCTCGAAAGGTGCTCGCATGGGAAGCGATCCAAGATGACGACCTCAAATTGGACGAGACACAGCAGCATCAACTCGTGGAGAGCATCAAGAAAGCTCGGCGGGATTTGAAGGAGACGATTTGGAGGACTTACAAGAACCTTGTGCTGCTCGGCAAGGACAACGTATTGAAGCGCGTGGATCTGGGCCTCGTTCATTCCAGCGCTGCGAGCGACATCGTTGCGCTGATCACTGGCCGGTTATCGTCGGACGGCGATCTTGAAACCAAAGGCATCAGCCCGACGTTTCTCATCAGAAACTGGCCGCCGGCTTTCAAAGAATGGTCCACGAAGGCCGTGCGCGATGCCTTCTTCGCCTCGCCTCAGTTCCCGCGCCTGACCAATTCTGAAATATTGAAGGAGACCATCTCCCGCGGAGTGGGCAACGGTCTTTTAGCCTACGTGGGCAAGACGGCGTCCGGCGAATACAAGCCGTTTGCCTTTAATCAGGCCGTTATGATCGCGGACGTGGAATTCTCGGAGGACATGTTCGTTGTCACTAAGGAAACTGCCGATGCGTATCGCAAAGCCAAGATCGCGCCCACGCCGCCACCTGCTAAGGCTCCGGCGCCACAGGGTCCGTCTCCAGTTCTGATTGATCCCACCCCTCCGCCGCAACCGCAGGTAGCGAAGGCAATGCCCGAGAACTCGCCTTCAATCACGTGGACGGGTGACGTACCGCCACAGAAGTGGATGAACTTTTATACAAAGATCCTCGCCAAGTTCGCGTCCGCCCAAGGGCTAAAGCTGACCGTTAAGGCCGAAATCACTCCGGAAGGTGGAATCTCGAAACAAAAACTCGAGGAAACCAAGTCAGCCCTGCGGGAGCTTGGGTTGAATGACGATATCGAAACCCCAAAGAAATGAGGTCCCAAGATTTTATCGGGGTATGTGGGCAAAGGGCAAAGGGCAGAGCGCACAGGGCAGAGGGCAGAGCGGGAGAGCGGCAGGGCTGAAAGCCCACGATGTGATTGCCCGGGCTGAAGGCCCAGGATCACGTCCCCACCCAAATTCCTCCGCCCTGAAGGGGCGGAACGTGGGCGGCACAATCGTTTAGGACGGCCTTTCAGGCCTCGGAACAATGGGGTGATTTCCCTACCCGGCCCTTCAGGCCGGGCTGTCACATGACGGGCTTTCAGCCCCAGGGCAACGGCGTTAGGGGTCGCAGAATCGGCGCATCATACACACCATTCTTGCACCCCTTCGGGGTGCTGGGATCTGATCAATCGCTTACCGGAGGTCTCCGCGTTGCTGCGACCTCCGGCTACTTTCTGACAACCCCTCGGGTTGCCTCTCGATCGATACCCACAGGGCTCACCGTCAAGACACAGGACAGAGCGGCAGAAAAAAGGGAAAGGGCCGAGCTCTTTCCGCTCCGGAGTTTGAACCATTTGCCAATGCGTTTGCCTTTCCTTGTGTCGAAAACCTTGTCGCAAACTTTGTCGGAACCTTTGTCGAAAGATTTTCGATCGAGATCCCGACAAAGTTTGGGACGAAGTTTTCGACAAAGGGGTGATCGCAAAATATCCATCGCGCGCCTCTGTGCGTTTGGCCATCCCGGAGAGATGCCAGACAGTAGCCGGGGGTTGAGCGCTGCAATACCCTCGGTATCTGGTCAAAAAAAACTCTCCGACCCCGAAAGCGTCGCAGGCTCGCGGCCCGGCGCACACACGTCCTGGCGCGTTTCAGGATTGATCCACCGCATAAGTCCGGTAGAACAAAGCCATGAACCCGAACCTGCTTCGTTCCGTATTCCCCGTGCCTGATGCCGCGATAAAACTCAATGCCATGGCTGCTCCCATCGCCGATGCCGGCAATGTTTCGCGCCGCGCGGCGATCAAAACCGCGTTGGCCGCGGCCGGCGCGGCGGCATTCGCTGATCCCCGGTCTGCCGCGGCGCAACCTGCCGGCGGCGACGCGCGCCGGATGTCCTCGAAACAATTCGCGATGAAGAAATCCATCAATCTTTGGGCGTTCCCCTATCCCAATCGCATGACGCTGAAGGAATGTCTGCAATTGGCGAAAAACGCCGGATTCGATGGCATCGAGCTGAATTACGATCTCGAAAGCGATCTCTCTCCCAAAGCCGGCACGAAGGATTTTGAAGCGATCCGCAAAATGGCGGATTCGATCGGCATTGCCATCAGCGGTCTTTGCTCGTTTTTGTTCTGGCCGTATCCACTCTCGAGCAACGACCCCGCGAAGCGCGAGCGGGGCCTGGAGCTCGCCCAAAAAATGGCGCAGGCAGCGCACGATCTTGGCACCGAAAATCTCCTGGTCGTGCCCGGCGCGGTGCACATTCCGTGGCGCGATGATCATGAGCCGGTGCCCAACGACTTTTGCGACCGTCGCGCGCGCGAAGCGGTGGGCAAGCTTCTCCCTGGAGCGGAGCGTTTAAAAATCTATCTCAACATCGAAAACATTTTTTTCAACGGGTACTTAATGACTCCGATGGAAATGAATGCGTTTGTGGACAGTTTCGGCAGCGAACATGTGCGCGTGCATTTTGACACCGGCAACATCAAGCTCTTTCAGCATCCGGAACATTGGATTTCCATTCTCGGCAAGCGGATCAAGAACGTGCATTTGAAGGAGTTCACCAAAAAAGGAACGGACCATTCGCTGGAGAGTTTTCGTCCGTTACTCGATGGAACAACCAATTGGCCGGCGGTTTTGGAGGCGTTTGATCAGACTGGATATGGCGGCTATCTCACGTTCGAGTATTTCCATCCTTACCTGCATTATCCGGAAGCGTTGATTTATCAGACCAGCGATTCGCTCAATCGGATACTGGGCCGCACGGCGTGAGTGGGGGTCGATCGTCACTCATGCAAAATCTGACGGCGTGAACTGACGGAGGCGCGCAGCCGGCCAATCGCAAACGCGACGCGGCAAGCATCGAGAGGAACCGCGGCCAACGTGCGGCAGTGGCAGAGCTTTTGGCGCGGCAAACTGCGGAAAGAGAATTCGACGCGCTTTTTACAGGAACTCCTGAACGATGCACTGGGCCTGTTCTGGCGAGATTCCCAACTTGCGATAAGCCAGCGGGCCTTGCCCATCCCAAAGCACCGGTTCCTGTTCTTCAAGCGTCGGCAAATCCGTGCGTTTCCAGAATAACCCGATCGGAATTTCTTCGCCCCATTTGTAGGCTTGATCGAGCGCGGCGTGGAAATCTGTCGGGTCATGCCCTTTTTCTTCGAGGATTTTCACGCGCGGATTGAAGAATTGGTAGGTGTTGTCCTTGTTGTAAGTCACGCAAGGGCTGAAAACATCAACAAGCGAAAAGCCTTTATGGGCGATGGCGCCCTTCAACATTTCGACGAGATGCTTTTGTTTCCCGCTAAATCCGCGCGCCACGTAGGTGGCGCCGGCGATCATGGCCAACGGAATGGGATTGATCGGGTTTTCCACGCTGCCGTGAGGGCTGGTTTTCGTTTTCATGCCTTTGACGCTCGTGGGCGAAAGCTGACCGGTTGTCAGCCCGTAAATCTGATTATCCATGACGATGTAAGTCAGATTCACGTTGCGCCGGCTCAAATGAAGAAAATGATTGCCGCCGATGCCATAGCCATCGCCATCCCCGCCGACGGCGATGACGGTCAGTTCGTGGTTGGCGAGTTTGGCGCCGGTGGCGACGGGGAGAGCGCGTCCATGGAGCGAGTGAACGCCGTAGGCATTGAGGAATCCCGGCAGGTTCGATGAGCAGCCGATGCCACTCACCACGAGGACTTGATACGGCTTCAAACCGAGTTCGAACAGGGCGGTTTGCAGAGCGGATAACACCGAAAAATCACCGCACCCTGGACACCAATCCGGATGAATCTTGCCTTTGAAAGTGTCTTTGGTGATTTGCCCCGGTGTTTGAGGCGCTTGTGGTGCAGCTTCGATGGCAGTGCTCATAGTTAATTTCAAACGTAAATTTCGTGTTCCGGCACGGAGATTTTGGTCTTGCCCGCCAATTGTTCCTTCACCGCTTCGACAATGTGATGCGGCATGAAAGGTTCGCCGTCATACTTGCGAATGTGCCCATGGGCATCGATGCCGGTTTCAGACCGCAAATAGCGCGCGAACTGTCCGGTGAAATTGTTCTCGACGATGATGACGCGCTGGCTTTTGGAAAGCACGCGGGTGATTTCCTCGACATGCAAAGGGACAATCCATTTGATATGAAGTTGATTGGCCACAATCCCCTCTTCACCGGCGAGCTTTTCGACGGCTTCGCGAATGACCCCTTCGGTCGAGCCCCAACCGACCAAAGTGACCGCGGCATTTTCCGGTCCGAACAATTTTGGCGGCGCAATGCCGGCCGCGACCGTGCTCATCTTTCGCGCGCGTTTCTCGACCATCATGCGGCGTTTCGCAGGATTCGTAAATTCGTCGCTGATCAACGTGCCGTCTTCGTCGTGCTCGTCGGTCGCCGCGATGTAAACATGGCCTGGGACACCCGGCAAAGCTCGCGGTGAAATGCCGCTCTCGGTGTTTTTGTAGCGCAGGTAGGCATTATCGTTGTAACCGCTGCCGGGATTGATCGAGTCCCCGTTGCCATTGCCGTTCGGGAAAATAATTTCGCCGCGTTCGATCGGCACATTGAAATCGAGATGATCCGGGTCAATGCTCGAAGTGCCTTCCGAAATGAGCAGATCGGAGAGCACCAGTCCGGGGCATTGATATTTGTCCGCCAGGTTGAACAATTCGGGAATGGTTTTGAAAAGATCGACCTGGCTCGATGGCGCGACGATTAATTTCGGGTAATCTCCCTGGCCCGCGCCGAGGACCTGCCATAAATCGCCCTGCTCGGTCTTCGTGGGAACGCCTGTGGCCGGTCCGGCCCTTTGCACATCCACGCAAACGATGGGCGTTTCGATCATGCCCGACATGCCGATCGCCTCGGTCATCAGCGCGAATCCTCCGCCCGAAGTGGCGCACATCGCGCGGCATCCGGCGTGAGCTGCGCCGATCACCATGTTCATGACGCCGATTTCGTCTTCGACCTGCCGGACCATAATGCCGAGTTGACGGGCATGATTGGCCATCCACATCAACACACCGGTCGATGGGCTCATCGGATAGGCGGCGTAGAATTTCACTCCCGCGGCAACGCCTCCAAGCGCGATCGCCTGATTTCCCGTCACCACTGCCAGCCCTTTGTTCAAATTGGGCGCTTTGAAGGGGAAAGATCTGAAATTCTGGGCGGAGTATTCGTAACCCGCGCGCGCCATATTCACATTCTCCGCCACCACCGCATCTCCTTTGCGCTTGAATTGCCGCGTCAACACCTGTTCCAGCGGATCGAATTCGATGCCGAGCATCTGAAGTGTGGCGGCAACCGCGACGGTATTGGCGCCGAGTTTGTTCGTGCCGCACAGCTGTTTCATTGGCATTGGGCACAACTGCACGCCATCGGCTGCGGTTCCGGGCTGGAGCTTGTCCGCGTCGTAAATCACGCAAGCCCCCGCTTTGAGAAGCTTGAGATGGCGATTCATGGTGTCCTGATTCAGCGGAATCAGGAGATCGAGCTTGTCGCCCATGTTGGTGACCGGGCGTTCACTCGCGCGAATCGTGAGGAAAGTGTGGCCGCCGCGAATGAGCGATTGGTAAGCGTTGTAGGCATTCAAATGCAGGCCGCGTCGGGCAAAAATGCGGGCAAGAATGTCTCCAGGCGTGGCAATTCCCTGGCCAGCTTCACCTCCGATGCCGATTGCAAAATCAACTGTAGCCATATCAAAGTTTCAAGCTTCTGCGGCTTTTGGCCGTGTGATTGGGCGAATGGAATTTGTTCGGACCGGATCATATACAGCCGGTCTGCGACGGTGCAAGAGATATCCTGTTTATGGCAGATTTTGTCGCACGCCAACGCCCTTCTCGACTTTCTTCGCCAGGAATTCGCACCACAATGAGCATGTCGCGATGGCCTTTGCTCCGTATCTCCGTTGCCATCGACGCTTCGCCCTGTGCCTCTCCCCTTTGCCTCTGCCCTGTGCCTCTGCCCTTTGCCCTTTGCCCTTTGCCCTTTGCCCTTTGCCCTTTGCCCTTTGCCCTTTGCACTTTGCCCTTTGCACTTCCGTGGACTCGCATTTATTCTGCGCCGCGTGTTTGAGCCCGGTTTAAAGCCCATCTCCGCCACCACCCGCTATTGTGCGGTGTTCGGCCATCCGATCCGCCATTCGGCATCGCCGGCCATGCAAAACACGGGCATTGCCGGCCTGGGTTTGAACTGGCGCTATCTTGCTTTCGATGTTGAACCGTCTCAATTGCGCGCCGCAATTCAAGGGGCGCAAGCCATGAAATTCATCGGCCTCAATCTGACCGTGCCGCACAAAATTCTCGCCATGGATATGGTCGATGAACTCGATCAAAGCGCCCGGCACTGGGGCGCGGTAAATACCATCGTTTTTGAGGGACGCACGAAAGACGGCGAATGGAAACGCCTGCGGGAACTCGAACCCGACGCTATCGAGGCCACGCGCAGTGTTGGATTCAACACCGATGCCGACGCCATTGCGCGTTCGATCGAGGAAGATCTGAAGCTGAAACTCGCGGGAGCAAAAGTGCTGCTGTTGGGTGTAGGGGGAGCTGGCAGGGTGGCGGCGTTGAAACTTGCCGAATGCGGCGTGGGCGAAATGCATTTGGTGAATCGCACGATGCAAAAAGCCGAGGACGTGAGCGTGGAAATCCGGCAGCGTTGTCCCGAGGTGACGGTACGCATCGGTTACCCCGCGTCTGGTGTTGACCTCATTCTCAATGGCACTTCTTTGGGATTGAAGCCCGACGATCCGATGCCGATGGATTTGAATCAGTTCTTTTTGGCGCAGGCGCGATGTGTTTACGACATGATTTATCGCCCGCCGGAAACGCCCCTGCTGCGCGCAGCTCGCAAGGCGGGATGCCGCGTCGCCAATGGATTTGGGATGCTGCTCTATCAAGGGGCGCGCGCATTGGAATTGTGGTCGGGAGAAACGGCCCCGGTGGATCTGATGCGGCAGGCGCTCGAGAAACACATTTATGCGTGAATCGCTGAACGAAACCAGACAACCCAACGCGCCGGGTCTGCGCCTCTGGCGTGCGCGGCGCGCCTTACGCGATGTTTGATCCACAAACGTGGGACGCGGTCCCGTTTTCCTTCTGGGCAGTGGTTTTCTTCGTGCTGGGGAGCATGGTGGGCAGCCTCCTGAACGTGTGCATTCATCGCATGCCGCGCGGCGAAAGCATTGTCCGCCCGGCATCCCATTGCCCGCATTGCCGCTATGCCATTCCCTGGTACCTGAATATCCCGCTGTTCACCTGGTTGTACCTGCGCGGGCGCTGCGCCAATTGCGGCGCGCCCATTTCAGTTCGCTACTTTCTTGTCGAACTTCTCACCGGCGTTGCTTTTCTTTGCGCGTGGTTATCCTACGGCCTGGTTTCCCCGGCGCTCGCTGCTGTCTATTGCGTGCTGCTCGCCGGACTGATCGCGGCCACTTTCATCGATCTGGAACACTTCATCATTCCGGATGAAATCACCCTCGGCGGAATGGCTGCTGGTTTTCTCGTCTCCGCGCTCGTGCCGCTTCTGCACCGCACCCCCTCCGCCACGGTGGCGCTGGAACGGAGCGGCCTCGGCATGCTCGTCGGCGCCGGAATCATCTACGCCATCTTGCGCCTGGGAAAACTGGTGTTCGGACGGCAGCGATTCGATCTCGCTCCGGACAGCAAGGTCGTTTTCACAGAAACCAGCTTGCGTTTGCCGGCGCAGGAGATTCCGTATGACGAATTGTTTTATCGGAAGAGCGATGCGGTGATGTTGTTTGCCAAGCGCGTCGAGCTGATCGACCGCTGTTACCGCAACGCGCGCGTCCGCCTCACGCCGAGTTTGCTCCTGATCGATGGCGATCCTTTCGTTCCCGAACAGGTGACGCACCTCGAAGTGGTGACCGATCAAATCACGGTGCCGCGCGAGGCGATGGGATTGGGCGACGTGAAATTTATGGCGGCGATTGGCGCGTTCCTTGGCTGGCCGGCGGTGATTTTTTCGCTGATGCTGAGTTCGATCATTGGCGCGACCGTGGGAGTGGTTCTGATCGTCCTGCGACGCCAGGAGTGGTCGAGCCGCCTGCCCTACGGGCCGTACATTGCTCTCGCCGCAACCGTTTGGATTTTCTTCGGCGAACGATTCCTGGCCTGGTGGGTTTCGCGGCTATGACACTGGAGTCAGCGTCATTTCAGGATCGTCCAGCCGGGCTTGAATTGGTAGATCGAGACATCAGAATTCAGCGAGATTATCTCGGGGTTGCCATCGCCGCTAATATCCGCAAGTTGAACTGAAAAGCCTGTGAATTCACTCACCGTTCGATGAATTCGGTGCCACAGAATCGGCTCCAAAGCCGCCGACAAAATCAGGATTTCGACATCATGTGACGTGCGGACATTAGCCTCACCATGGACATCTCCAGGATTGTTTCCGGAGACGTACTCGACCTGACGGCTTCTGGCGATGATTTCAGGCTGGTTGTCGCCTGTGATATCGGTCACGGCTTCAATGAGGATTTCTACCTGTTCGAAGCGGTTTTTGGTAATTCGCCTCGAAATGATTGGTTTCAAGTTTTCATCCAGTATTCGAATGTAGCCTTGGCGGTCCGTCAGCACGATCTCCTCCCTGGCGTCTCCATTCAGATCACCAGCCTTTACATCGAAAAGCCTGAATTCCTGTTCGTAATGCCGGGTCGCATTTCCTGACGCATCCAGTTGGAGGATTGATCCACGTTCGGGAACACCGTGGAGGCGCCATTGTTCCTGTGGGCCGGAAGTCCAAACCAACAGCTCCGGACGTCCGTCGCCGTGCATGTCGGCACTCAACAAATCAGCTTGAACAAAAAATCCGCCAACCTCCTTGACCCATTTGATCTTCCCAGCGGCTGTGAGCAAGTAGACATAACAGTGATTGTCATCCGTCCCGTCCAACTCGGTGTTTCCATTACTCGTGGAGTTGCTTCCCACAAAAATTTCCTTGATACCATCTCCGTCAAGATCAAGTGCCTCCACATCCCAGACGAAAGGGGCTATTGAAAAATGCCAGAGCAGCTTTTCGGTTTGAAAATCGAAACAGCGGATACCTTTGGGTTTAAGCTTCCCGCCAGTGGCAACAGAAGTGATCACGACCTTTTGGCCGTTTCCGTGTAAATCGACGACGAGTCGTCCCGACATCTGAGATAGAGGGCGTTCTGTAGGATCACCCGTGAGAGGCCTGCCATGCTCACGATAATTTCGAAAGGCAAAACGATTTTGGTTGATTAAAGAGCAATACATCTCACTTCCCTTACGCCAGCTAACCATGGCTTCATTTCGGCCGTCACCGTCCACATCTTCGACGAAATCCAAATCCAGCATCTCGGACCCTGGCGGTTGTGGCCAATGCAGAGTTGTGTGTCCATCTGAAGTCACGAATAGCAAACCGTCTGCATGTGGGACGAGTATCCAAGGCACGGAACCACTCCAGTGCGCAACTTTCGCCTGATTCCAGTTGAACACATGGGGGGAATCGAACCTTCGCACCAGAGAAAGCCTCGGCGCACTCAGAAGGCGAATTCCTAATGCGAATGCCAGAAGTGCTGCAAACGCGATAGCCGCTCTAATCCAGGGGTCCGACATTGTGGCGAGCAAAGCCTTCACAAGCGATCGGCTCCCCTTCGGCCCTTTCGGCTTTTCGCCCCTTGCGACGCGTTCCAGGTCATCGACGACGTATTGAATATGTGCGTAACGATTCTCGAGTTCGCGTTCCATGGCTCCTTCGGCGATTCTGACGAGGGAGAGCGAGGCCGAAGGGTTGAGCTGCAAAATCGGCTTCGGCGGGGTGGCGCAGATTTGTTCGAGAATTGCTTCGCGGGTAGTGCCGGCGTAAGGCGGACGTCCGGTGAGCATTTCGTAGAGCACTGCGCCAAAACTGTAAATGTCCGACCGCGTGTCTTCGGCTTTGCCTCGCGCCACTTGCGGAGAAACATACGGGGCGGTGCCTTCAAAGCCACGTGCCAGCAGATCGCCGCTGCTCTCGCCGAATACACTGTGAGCGAGCCCGAAATCCGCGAGAAACGCCGACCCGCTTTCGTCGATTAGAATGTTGGCGGGTTTCAGATCGCGATGAACGAATCCCAGGCGGCCGGAGGAGTGCAGGAAGAGCAGAGCGCGTGCAATGCTCCGCGCGATGGAGACCGCGGCTTTGGTTTCCAGTTTGCCGTGCGCGCGGATAAGGTCCGCCAGATTCTGCGAATACCACGGCATGGCAAACCAGGTATGTTCCGCCGAGTGCGATACGGCGAGCACGGGAACGATGTGCTCCACTCCAGGTTCCTGTTTGTCGCGGACGGAAAGAAGCTTGCGCGCTTCGCGGTGGAAAAGTTGCACCAATCCGGCATGCTGCCGCAACTCGGGCCTCAACTGTTTAACCGCCACTAATGATCCTGTTTTCGTGTCGCGGGCTTTGAGCACGAATCCCATGCCGCCCGCGCGCACTTCGCCAAGAATTTGAAATCGGTCCAGGCGCGCTCGAGTGCCAGCCACCGCCGGCGGCTGCAACAAACCATCACGAAGAAGATCTCCGATCAGGTCGCCAAATGCGCTCACTTGAGGATCTCGGTCCTGCTCCGGGCTCTGCACACCCTGATTCGAGCGGTGGCTTCCTGCTGCCTCCGTGCAGTAATCAATCCCCGTGTCATCGCTTTTCTCCGGGACCTCATTCATGCGAAATCCGTTCAAGACACTCGCGGCAGAGCACGCGCACCCACTCGACAACCCAAGGTTCGCCCGCCGTCCATTCCAACCCATGCCGCAATTCGGCGGGAGCGAGGGAAGTGATCCGTTCGTCCCGACGCACCCAAGCCGCAGAAATTGCCGCAAAATAAAGAACCCGGGCGATTTCGGCAGGCATCGGACTTTCGGGATGATCCACGTGCGCTTTCGCGAAATTCTTCACCATCTGTAACAGCGCGACAGGTGGAAACGGGTGTCGCAAAAGATCGGCAAAATTTTTGATAAGCAACCCCTCGTTTTCCTCGACCCCTCTACGAAGACCTGAGGTTGGCGCATTCATGGACGCCAAATCAAACGGCATCGGCGCATTCAGATGATGGAGCAGCAACGTGCTGAGTTCCTCTGGCAACCAGGGTGGCGGCGGCCCCGCAGCGATACGGAGTACTTTCGCCAGCCGGTCAGGATCCGCCTGGCGCGCATCTTTTTCAAAGTCAGACATCCACACGATGTTCATCCATCTTTACGAATAAACGGAGGCATTCTGGCAATGGGCCAGGTGGCCTACGAAAGCTTGCGTCGCGATCGGCACAATACCTCGAGCAAATAAGAAATCTCCGACTGAATTTCGGCTTCACCGGTCGCGTATTCAGCCACGAGCGAGTGCACGGCTTTCGAAAAATGCCGCTGAGCCATCCTCTTCAACTCATGCACGCGTGCCGGAGTCACGCCCAATGCCGCGGCGAGTTCATTCGCGTTGGCATTCGGGGTGCCATCGATCAGCGGCCGCCAGATCTGCCCCTCGAAGACTTGCCAAATATCGGATCGCCCTGCATTTTCGCAGGCTTGTTTCATCAGACCGACGGCGTTGAGCAGTAACTCGCGCGCCCAGGCGGTGCTCCCGTAATCCATTTCATCCACGGCGGGAATCTCCGCCTGCAATTCTGGGTCGTTCACATCAACAAAACCGCCGGGCGGCCGACGTGATTTGGCGCGTCGTTTCCTTGCTTCATCGCGTGCAAAATTTCGAAGGCTTGTCAGTAAAAACGTGCGGAACCTTCCCTTGTCCTTCCTTGCTTGAGCCAAAAAATTCGTCTGATGAATGCCCCGCTGGACAAAGGCCTGGACGGTGTCCTCCGCTTCCTGCACTGAGAGGTGGTGCTGCCGGACGAGAAACGCCACCAGCGCATGCCAATACTTTTCGAGCAGGCGGCTTAGGGCGTCAAAGGACGCGGCATCACTCAGCGATCCTGAAGCCAGCGCCACTTGAGTCCAGTGCGTTGATGGGAACTCGGGGAATGGAATCGAACTTGGATTTTTCACAATGACCAATCCTTGCTGCCAGAACTGTCCAGTTCATGCGTAAAGCAGAGTGAAAATACGGCGAGGCAAGCCAACGCGGATTTGCGTGGAATTGCGAAGTGAGAATCGCGAGAGCCGGAACCGCCTTCAGGAAATGAACCCGGTGTCGCGATGAACCTGATCGCATCCACTGCAAGCCTGCGCCATCGATCTGAACCATAAGGTCCATGGAAAAACCTCGCTGCTCGTCCCACCCATTACGTTTTGGGCTGGGTTCGTGGCAAGCACAAAAAATCAGCCAGAAACGAAGCAATCACGCTATGAAATCATTCCTACTCCAATTCACGAAAACCACCGCAGGCATTTGCATGGCAGCTGGACTCATGGCTCTGCAGCTCTTTGGGGCAAGCGCTTCGCCCGGCACATTGCTTTGGAACTATTCCACCGGCGCAATCGTTAACAGTTCACCCGCCATCGGAGCGGACGGCACGATCTACTTCGGCAGTGACGCCAATGTCACCTACGCTCTCACCCCCAATGGGCAAATGAAATGGCAAGTGCCGTTTGGCGGTAGCCCGGTCATCGCTCTCGATGGAAGTATCCTGCTCGGCACGGTCGATGGGTTGAAAGCCTACCGAGCGGACGGATCACTGAAATGGGAGTATGCGACAGAGAGAATTGTCTTGCACGTGTCGAATTTGCCCGCAGTGGCTGCGGATGGGACGATTTATTTTCAGGGACATGACGCGCGGTTTCACGCCCTCACCGCGAACGGGACACCAAAGTGGACCTTGCCGATCGACCCTGGCTTGTACGGCGGTGGACATCCAGCCATTGCTCAGGACGGCACAATCTATATCGGAACTGCTTACGGGAAGCTCTTTGCCATTGATCCCAATGGCACGATCAAATGGCAGTTTGATGCAGGCAATCGCATCAACTCGCCAGCCATCGGTCCCGACGGGACCATTTACGCCGCGTCCGACGATTCTAATCTCTATGCCCTGGCGCCGGACAAAACTGAAAGATGGCGATTCACGACCGGCGGCCCGATTTACACCGGCGCTATCGTAGGCGCCGACGGGCGAGTTTATGTCGCCTCCTTCGATTCAAATCTATACTGCCTGAACTCGAACGGAACGAAAGCCTGGCACTTCACCGCCGGCGGAGGATTAGTGGGCGCACCGGCCCTCGCCGCGGACGGAACTGTTTATATCGGAGGAAGAGATTCGCGATTACGAGCCATCAACCCGCAAGGGGTCGAAATGTGGGCTTTTGTTGCGCAGCATTGGTTTGACTTTTCGTCACCGGCGATCGCCAGTGATGGCACTATTTATGTCGGGTCACGAGATGGAAATCTGTATTCGATTAAAGGATCTGCTGCTTTGGCTTCTAGTTCCTGGCCAAAGTTTGGAGCCGACCCTGCCAGCAGTGGCAGGGTAGCGGCGATGAGCTTGCCCCCGTACGCTCCGACAAAGCTGCGAGGAAAACTTCTTTGGGTGAATACACACAATGAGATCCGGATCTTGGATACGGAGACGGGCGAAGTTTCTACAGTTCCATTGCCATTGTCTGCGCTGCCCATTGTATCGACGCCAAGCCTGTCGCCGGATGGGCAATGGATTGTTTTCAACGGTGGGCCGAGTGGCAACTCACAGATTTATGTTGTTCGGCCGGATGGGTCGGACTTGCGCCGTGTAACGGGAGGTTCTGGCGATCTGGTATGGCCAAGCTGGTCTCCAGACGGAAAAAGGATTTCCTTTCATCAGGTTTATGGTCCAGTGGGTGTGGTCAATTTCGATGGCAGCGGCCAGGTGAATCTTCCGGTGAACATTGCGCATGTCCGCTGGTCGCCAGATAGCAAAAAGCTTGTGGGTTCGAACTGGGGATTTACTTACGATGCCGATCTATTCGTTTACGAATTTGACACGGGCCAGACGACAAAAATAACCGATCATGGAGTTAACGAGACGTTTATCTTTGCGGAGTGGTCGCCGGACAGCAGTAAACTGGTGGTGTTGCGCGGAGACAGGAGCAACAATCACGGGGAGATTTGGACGATGAACGCGGATGGCACGAGGCCAGTGCGTCTGACGGCGGATTGGACGGATTCAAACGTGAACAATCCCACGTGGTCGCCAGATGGCCAGTTCATCGTATTCACGTCCAATCGGGGTGGGATGCAGGACGTGTGGGCGATGCGTCCGGATGGGACCGGGCGGACGCGCATCACAAATAGTCCAGAGAACGAGAGCGGTCCGGTTTACTTTATCCCTGATACCATCGCAGTGCTCGGCAAGTTGCTGTTCGCTAATTCCTCAAACGAAATTTGGTTTGTGAACACAATCAAAAACTCCAAGGAAAGAGTTCCAGTTTCCGGACTGCCAATTGTATCGACGCCGAGCCTGTCGCCGGATGGGCAATGGATTGTTTTCAACGGTGGGCCGAGTGGCAACTCACAGATTTATGTTGTTCGGCCGGATGGCTCGGGCTTGCGCCGCGTAACGGGAGGTTCTGGCGATCTGGTGTGGCCAAGCTGGTCTCCAGACGGAAAAAGGATTTCCTTCCATCAGGTCCATGGTTCAGCGGGAGTAGTCAACCTCGATGGCACCGGCCAGATGAATCTGCCGGTCGAAATTTCCCATGTCCGCTGGTCGCCAGGCAAAAAGCTTGTGGGCTCTAATTGGGGATTTACTTACGATGCCGATCTGTTCGTTTATGAATTTGAGACGCGCCAGACGACAAAAATAACCAATCATGGAGTTGACGAGACGTTTATCTTTGCGGAGTGGTCGCCGGACAGCAGTAAACTGGTGGTGTTGCGCGGAGACAGGAGCAACAATCACGGGGAGATTTGGACGATGAACGCGGATGCCACGGGGCCAGTGCGTCTGACGGCGGATTGGACGGATTCAAACGTGAACAATCCCACCTGGTCGCCAGATGGACAGTTCATCGTATTCACGTCCAATCGGGGTGGGATGCAGGACGTGTGGGCGATGCGTCCGGATGGGACCGGCCGAACGCGAATCACCAGCAGCCCAGAGATCGAGAACGGCCCGGTTTATTTTGTTCCGGTCCCGCCAGAAATCATAGGTCAGCCTGCGTCCTACACGATTTCACCTGGGCAGAGTGTAACATTCACCGTCAATGCAACGGGAACTCCACCATTTACATATCAATGGCAGTTCAATGGCGTGGTTCTTCCAGGACAAACGAATCCGGTGCTGACGATTCCAAAAACATCCCTCTCCTCTGCAGGCGAATACCGCGTTATCGTGAAAAACTCGGCCGGCACAATGGTAAGCGACGCTGCCGTGCTCACGATTGTGAACCTTCAGACATACGCGGGTGTTGTGATCGTTGGCCCAGTTGGACGGCAGTACAAAGTGGAGTTTCGCGATGCATTTTCTGAAGTGAGTCCCTGGCAGACATGGACCACGTTGACGCTGAATCAAAGTCCGTACGTTCTTATTGATTACGACTCGCCAAGCCATTCGAAGCGATTCTATCGAGCCCTCTTGATTCCGTGACCAAGCAATCGGAAGATCGCCTGAGCGGATTGGGCGATCTTCTGGTTTAGTCTTATAGCACGTTGGCTGAGCACGGTTCTGTGAGACTTGTCGGGACCCCCAAAAGGCTTTTCATTGAATAGGAGTCCCATCATCGATTCCCTGAATTCGCTCTTTTGACACCGTGCCGCCCGCACGGTAGCTTGGCAGCCTGAAGATTAAGGAGGATTCAACGGAACATGACTGATCATGAAAGTGCTCATTGTTTATTATTCGCTTTACGGACACACCATGAAATTGGCGCGGGCGGTGGAAGAGGGGGCTCGATCGGTTCAGGGTGTCGAGGTTTTGCTCCGGCGCGCCGAGGAGTTCGACATCGTCATCCGCAAGACCGCCAATGACCCGCACATCTCAAAGGTGCGCGAGGAACAAAACAAAATTCCCGTTTGCACGCTGGAGGATTTGCGCGCCGCCGATGCGGTTATTTTCGGGTCGCCCACCCGCTACGGAAACATGACCGCGCAAATGAAACAGCTCATCGATTCCACCGGCAGTCTCTGGCTCAAAGGCGAAATGGAAGGAAAGCCCGCCGGCGTTTTTACTTCGACCGCCTCCACCCACGGCGGCCAGGAAACGACCCTCATCACCATGATGATTCCACTCCTGCATCTGGGCATGATCATCGTCGGCGTCCCTTACTCGGCCCCCGGCATGATTCACACCGAAGCACGTGGCGGCACGCCGTACGGCCCGACAACCATTGCCGGTCCGGAAGGCGAATTGCAACCGGTGGACGGCGATCTCGTCATCGCGCGCGCCCTGGGCAAACGCGTCGCGGAAGTGGCCCTGAAAATTCGGAGGTAATCGAAACTCGCCGGCCACGACGGTCTCCGCGGTCTGTCAATTTTCAGTTCACTTGTTCGAAATGGAATCTTGATCGCGCGCCGCCAATCACACGCGATGGCACAAGGAGGAATTCATGCACTCGACCTCATCGTGTTCGAGGCCGGTTTGGCGCTCTTTCGCTTGGCAAACGACGGCGACGCGCGATCTCGATCAAAACCCGGAACCGCTCGGACTGGCGGCAAGTGGCTGGGCTGAACCGGTGCGGCTGATGGATGCACGCAGAATTGCAACATTGCCAACATTGCTGTGTTCGCTTGAATCAAAAGATGTGGATGTTACGTTTCGTCGGGCTGCGCGGGGGCTGACGTAAAATGCAACGGAGGTTTTTCGCGTGATGTTCGCAATCATGATGGATGACGAATGGTATCCGATCATCGGAGATCCTTCGCTCATGGGTTGGTTCACTGTGGCCGCTTACTTTGTTGCGGCGTTGCTTTGCTGGAGAGCATCGGTGACGGCAAAACGCACGCGACCGCCGGGAGTGATACCGGCCTCGGCGCTCTTCTGGTTTGCTTTGGTTGTTTTTCTTATTTTTCTTGGGATCAACAAGCAACTCGATCTGCAAACCTGGCTGACCGCGCTGGCCAAACAGCTTTCGAAAGCACAGGGCTGGTACGAAAACCGCCGCATCGTTCAAATCATTTTCATCGCTCTGGTCGCGCTGGGGGGAATCCTTTTTTTCGCCGGCCTTGTTTGGCTGACTCGCGCGCGATGGAAAAGCCATTGGCTGGCCTTGGCCGGGAGCATGTTTCTGGCATGTTTCATTGTCGTGCGCGCCGCCTCATTTCATCACATCGACCAATGGCTGGGCTGGCGCATAGGCGGTTTGAAGGTGAACTGGATCCTGGAACTCGGCGGCATCGGCTGCATCGCCTTTTCCGCGTGGAAAAATTCAAGGAAAAGCAGTCTCGAGAAAAAACGCAGCCACGAAATCTTTGCAACAACCGCCGTCCGCCGCTGAGCGCCAGCGCGCTTGAACTGTGGCGGCTCAGTTGCCCGGCTTGGTGCCCCGCAAATGCTCATCGAACCAGTCGGCGAACACCGCGACATCCTTATTCATATCCGCCCATCCGTGATCTTTGCCTTCTCGCTTAATGATCTTCACATGTTTGGCGCCAGTTTCCTGCGCCTTCTTGGCGAAGAGTTCCGCCTGTTGAAACGGCACCAGCCGATCGAGGTCGCCATGAATGATCAAAGTCGGCGGCAAATCCGCCGTCACAAAATGAATCGGCGAAATCTCTTTGCCGTACTTCTGCCGCGACTCGGCCGTGTCCGAGGCCGGACCAAAGGCCGGTTTGAAAAACGCCAGCGGACCGACGCCGACGGCATCGACCCCGGGCTCGCCCCAGTTCAGAAAATCGGTGGGTGGAAAAAAGCATGCGACGGCCTGGACGGCGCTGCTTTCGCGATCGATCGGATCTTTAGCTTCGGCGGGCCCCTTCTTGCCTTGGGTTCCCATCGTCAAGGACAAATGCCCTCCGGCGCTCCCGCCGGTAATGCCAAGTTTATCCGGTTTGATCCCGTACTTGGCCGAATGATGCCGGACAAAGCGAACGGCGCGGTGAATGTCTTCGACGATTTCCGCAATGTGAAATCTCGGCTGCGAACCGTGCACCACCGCAAAGACGGTATAGCCTCTATCGAGCATCGGGCGGTAGGAATTGGGATTGATCGCTTCATGACTCGAGAAAAAGCCGCCGCTGACCATAAAAAGAATTCCATAGCCGTTGCTCTCCGCAGGTTGAAAGACGTCCAAGGTCAGCGCAGTGCCAAACTTTCGTCCGTAAATCACGTCTTCGATGCGAGTGAACTTGGGTGTTTCCGCCGCAGGCGGGTTGACGGAGCTCAGCAGCAAAAGCCCCAAAAGCAGGATTCGTTTCATAAAAAATTTTATCGGGATGACGGAATGTAACGGGATGGAGACGAAATCGGCAATCTTGAATTCTGACGACGGAGATGACGGACTATTCTGTTTTTACAGCCTGCATCA